>CAZZZY010000586.1:0-4483 GCA_964658545.1 uncultured Acetobacteraceae bacterium
TGCCCCCTGCCCCCTTGCTGCCTACTTGTATCAAAATTAAAGTGAAATGGTATAAGCTGTAAAATAGCTAGTTTCACTTACAGGATAGTATGGTGGGTCAAAATAAATAAAATCATCACTGTTTGTAGCATAATTTAGTATATCAATAAAATCTGTTTGTTTAATTTTAGATGTCGAAAGTGCTTCTGAGGCTGCTTTTAGTAAAACCTCAGAACAAATATTAGGATTTTCATATCTGCCTAATGGCACATTGAATTTACCCTGTGAATTAACTCTATAAAGACCATTAAAACAAGTTTTATTAAGATAAATTAGACGAGCAGCTTTTTCTATATCAGTGCCACCAGAGTGGTTTATGACACTATAATAAAAATCTTTGTTATGTCGGATTTTATGCTCTTTCAATAGAGGAATTAATTCCTCAACATGATCTCTAACACAACAATAAGTGTTAATTAAGTCTGCATTAATATCAGTTAAAATGGCTGCACTTGGTTGGAGAGAGAAAAAAACTGCACCACCACCTAAGAATGGTTCATAGTAATTTTTATAACTCTTGAGAAAATAAGGAATATATTGCTGTATCAACCTACTTTTCCCCCCTGCCCACTTCAAAAATGGACGCGGGCTAGTTTCCTTGGGGATTTGAATTACCATTTACTTGCGATTTAACTGAAAATAATCGTGACTAAATAAAGCCAATATAACCGACAAGCCATATTTTATATTAGCTGGCTAATTTTCTGGCTGCATAGATTACAATTGAGTAGATAAAGCATATCAAAACAAACGTAAGTACATAACAAGGCACTTTAGATTCAAATGTTTGACGGATTTTGGGATAACGTCTTTCGCTACCCCCGGTACTTAATTACGATCGTCTTAGGGCTGTTTTTGAACACCTTTGAGCCATTAGTGCCACTGTTGAAGCGCCCAGTCACCTTGATCGCCATCTTGGGTTTATTTGTGAGCAGCCTAGTCTTTCTTACTTTCACCCTACGGGCAATGCTGGGTTTAAGTACAATCTAGACTGGCGCTATATCGGGGTTATGCCCCACAGACGGTTTCTCTTAGCGTTGCTAACGCTAAGTACTGTCTACCCAACTTGCATCTATTTTTGTCGTACAACCTCTGTCAGGAGGCGAAATTTTTATGGCTACAAATCGCCGGGTTTCCCGCGTTGCTGAGTTGATCAAACGGGAAGTAAGCCAAATGCTGTTCAACGGCATTAAGGATGACCGTGTGGGTACAGGAATGGTAAGTGTTACTGATGTTGATGTTTCTGGCGATCTCCAACACGCCAAAATCTACGTCAGTATCTATGGAACAGATGAAGCTAAGGTAGAAACAATGGCAGGCTTAAAGTCAGCCACGGGTTACGTCCGCAGTGAACTTGGGGCGCGGGTACGGCTACGTCGGACACCAGAGGTTATCTTTCTCGAAGATCGCTCCATAGAACGTGGTAATAAGGTACTGGCACTACTAAGCCAACTCAATCATAAGCGTCCGCCAGAAAATCTGGTACCAGTAGAAGACGGCACAGATCAAGATGATGAATCATCTAGTCAATAAGTAACTTAAATAACAATGTAACTTCAGAACAATTAATCTCAGCAAATCCGCCAAAGAGTTTACAGACGTGACTAGATCGCGTCTGTTTTAATGTAACCATAACTTACTTCAGGGATCAGTAGTTGCATACCTACGCTTTCTGTTTGCTTTGGCTTTCGTGTCTCTACTCTACTATTCCTCTTTCTCCTACCTGCTGCTGTCTATTTCTAGTGGACTTTCATAGAAATCCTATCAAGATAACTCCAAAAATTAAATTATCCAATTCTTGCATCCAATACAACTATCAGATTCTGCTTGCCCTGCAATTGGATATTGTTTTATTTGGAAGTCTCTTACTGCACCTTTCTACAAGATGTTTGTCAAAAGAAAAACGTGTAATATTTAGTGCTGAAAATAACTAAGCAATTGCGACTTACTAAGAAATTGTTAACACATGATGGGGTAAAAGCTTTCGTAGTGTACTTTAGCCGTTATGTTTTGCAACAGTTTATACCCTAGTATCAGACAAATATTCTTGTGTTGTTTACCCTTAGATAAATACCAGCAGTTCTAGATCCGGCTTTAAGGTGATTACGCCATAGCAGGTTAAGTTAACTACTCGGAATTTTTTTTGTAAAGCGGACTTGGGGCAAATGTCAGGATTTGTTGACTTTCTTAACATTTCTTGAGATAATTTCAGGATATGTAGCGTCAAAATAAAAATAGTTCCGTATAGCAAACTACAAAATCCTAGCCACAAGTCTAATTTCTGTAATGTTTGTTCCTAATTATTAGCGGGAACACTATCGTAAGTGTTAATTTGTGAGTAAAAAACATGAGTGTGAATACGGTGCCTTCTATCAATTACTACTCTCTCGATTTGATTCAAGACGAAGCACGCCGACTGGTGCAAAAGGGGATGATTAGCAGACAACAGCCAATATACACGCTCTGCCAATACATTCCAGCGAGAGAGTGGGTTTGCGTTGAATGTGAATTAGAAAAATGTGACTTTTTGTTACGCGATCGCATTGGCGACCTAATTGGTCGTGAACAGTGGGACAACGACTAAATCAATGTTTGATTTCGGGTTTGGGATTGGGACTTTATTTTTGATGTGTGGATGTCACAATCGACGATCCTACGCCCAATCTGGGGGATAATCTCTGGTTTTGCATGAGCATTGCCCCATATATAATCTTGCGTTTTTTATTAACTCAGAAGCATTTGAGTCTGAATTTATAGAACTTTTCAAGTTAAAGAAGGCATCAGAACGATTTTTCTATATATCTGGTGCTAGAGCTTGAGTCTAGTATGTAGATTCTGTGATGTTCCTACATTAATCCGATAGAAGTGTAGGAACTTCATTTTTGACTCGCAATTCAAAGCATCGCTTACTTCAGGGAAGCGATAGTATGCTTACTGTTCAAATCCAAAACCCGTCTTGAAAAGTTTACTAAGTCGGGCTAACCGACACCAGTTGCGACAATAGAGGAAACCTCTGCAAGCAACTGGCTCAACCTTCGTAAAATCCCAAATTTGTATAGGATTTATTTATTAAAAAATCCCGAAAAGCATAGAAAAATTATATAAACTCTTATCCGACTTGCTCTAAATACTGATTAATGTCTTCAATAATACGGGTAAGTTCAGCTTCAGTAGTCAAGCGGATATTGATGTTGCGGACAGTCAGCAAAACTTTGGCTGCGAAAGGCGTTGGCCAGATATTAGGATTACAGAAAATTTCTAAAAATACTTCGCCCGTATAACGATATTCCATTGGAGGCTGAGGAGTGACTTTACCGCCGCCAGGAGTGGGTTTAGCCGCGATAGCCTTCAAGCGCTCCATCAGTTTATCTGTCGCAGTCTTTAATTCTCGTGCTGCTTGGGGTGAAAAACTGAAGGAGACAGAACCTTCAAGGAGGTTTAGTGTCAGAGGAGTTGAAGACATGAGATATTTATGAAAACTTCTTGATAATTACTTATATTACCTGAATAGGTAGTCTAGGCTGGTGCATTCATGCGGTACAAGTCGGGGAAATGCAAGGGCGCAGTGGCTCCCCCACAAGAGTTATGTTTAATTCGATTATGCAAATTAGATGTTTTTTAGCTTAATCATAATATTCGTGATTGAAATTTGTCGGATGAGGGAAATTGACCGGATATTGAACGAGCTGATTTTGTTTTCAAATAAAGAGTTCTGAGTAGCGAGTGGTGAGTGAGATTCCCTACGCACTACTCGAAACTGATGAAGTAGCGGAAATTATCAGATTTCGCTCCTCAAATCTTGACCATTTTCTGAATAAATCGCTGCCTCTGTTGTCCTGATCAGGTTGCAAATAAAACTCATTAACCTTGTCAGTTATCCTGAGTAAGTACAGATTACTGATGGTCATCATCATATCTTTGAATACAACTCGGTCTTGACTGACTGAAGGTATGAATAACAAAATTAATTAAAATATTGCTGGAATTAATGCTAAAAATCTGCTGTTATCTGTAAAGCCATTACTAATGCCTATGGAGCTTGTAGCTGCTGTTAATTAAAAAGAATCTCAACAAATTGATATAAAATATAGAGACTATAGAGAGACTTAATTCTTACTGCGTAAGACTTTGATACACTTTATTTGTATTTATTTGTATTTTGAGGTTTACATTAGAAGTCATAGAACTTGATGTGATAAATTATCTATGACTTACGATAACCGCGCCGAAGTACGAAAGGTTTTAATTATTACCCTACTACTCAACCTGTTTGTACTGGGATTGAAAGCAGTTGTGGGTTACTGGACAGGTTCGTTGAGTTTGCTAGCTGATGCCTTACATAGTGTGACAGATAGCGCCAACAACGTTTTAGGATTAATTGCGAGTAAATTTTCTTCTCCGCAACCCGATCGCGAGCATCCCTATGGACACCACAAATTTGAAG
>CAZZZY010000587.1:0-4471 GCA_964658545.1 uncultured Acetobacteraceae bacterium
GCGAGGAACGAGCGTCATTGCGAATTGCGAATTGGTTTAATCTCCCATTTTATTGTTTATCGAAACAGAATTCAGGAGTCAGCCTAAATTTATTTATGGAGATTATCTTTTTACTTTTTAAAGCTAGAATATTTGTTAAATAAATAAATTGCAAAATTTTAGCGAAGCTTCTTGAGCAGAAGGAGGTCTTATTATTAAATGGGAGCGCAAGATTAAAAACAAAGGTAATGCTGTTTATTAAATTTAGCTGCTTACTATGTAGCCTACAACTGAATGAGTCACAGTTTTGACATCGTTTAGTAATATTTTTGTCACGAGAAATCTCAATATAAATATGATAACTCAGTATACTGAGTTTGCTATTTGGTAGTATGACTGTTTGCTTAGTGAAGTGTTGAAATCTCAGCTTGCCTATTGAAAGCAGCAACTAGCAGGGGAGTTACCTGTACTGGAGTTGCGGACTGACATCCCCGTTGAGCGGGCATTAAAGTGAGTGACAAAGCAATTTTCTTGCGTCTGCTTATAAAGGTCTGAATTTTGTGGAAACTGGAACTATCGAATTATACCATTTTGAGGTATAGTTATATTTGTGTATTACTCTTCAACAAATAGGTAACTTATTTATGCGCGGTTCCTAACACAGTGGAAACTAGTCTAGAGGGTCAGTCAATTTAAAGGCAGCACTGCTTTACTGTGTTTCTAGTCGAAAGCCGCCACTCAAATAACTCTGGCAATGCACTACTTCCCTAATGCCCAATGTCTCATGCCCAGACTGAACAAGTCATCGTTATACTCTTATTTTGGCTAAGGTATTGATATATATGAAAGTTCTAATTGTTACATGTCACTTACCAACTGATGATAAAACTGATAAACATGGATGGTTTAAACGCATAGAACTCTTTATCGATGCACTCAAGGATATTGCTGAGATCCACATCCTTTACTATATTATTGACGGGCAAGAAAATTTAAACTTAGAAACAACTACTCAAATAGAAAAAAATTTAAGCAATAAATTCAATAAACAGGTTAGCTTATATCTTTGCCCATATCGAATGAGAGGTAATTATGTAGGAAAATCAATAGATTTAATTTTGAGTTATTACAATCAAAAAAGATTGCTTGCTAGCAGGGAATCATTAGAATCTAGAGTTTTAAAAGAGAAACTTCAAATAATCAAACCTGACATAGTATTCTTTAATAGATTACTATCAATTCTCCCAGCATTACGTACTGATTATAACTTTCCCAATATTTGTTTTGATGTTGATGATGTTTATCACACTGAGTATCATAAGAGATTATGGATATCTGAACTACGTTATTTAGGGAATCCCTGGGAGAATGTTAAATCAGTTCCTCTTTTATTTTTTCAGAGTATTTATAAAGAATCACTACTTGCTCATGCTACTGCAATTTCAGACTTAACATTTGTTTGTTCTGAGATCGACCGTAAATATATTTCAGAAAAGTTTAATGAGTCTCAGGTTAAAATAGTACCAAACGCTGTGACTATCCCGACGGAAAAAAGTTCGCTTCCTAGCAACCCAAATTTGCTGTTTTTAGGAAATTATCACCAATCACCTAATAATGTTATTGGCGCTAATTTCTTGATAGAGAAAATTTGGCCGCTTATTTATCAAGAGCAGCCAGAAGCACGTTTAATTATTGCTGGCAAAAATCCAGAGAATATTCGTACTTATACTGGTAATATTCCTGGAGTTGAATTTACAGGCTTTGTCACAGATATAGATGCTCTTTATGCCCAAACTCGCGTCGTTTGTTGCTCAATCTTATCTGGAGGTGGTACTCGACTTAAACTCATCGAAGCAGCAGCGTATGGAAAACCAATTGTTTCAACTAGCGTTGGAGCAGAAGGACTAGAAATTATAGACGGGAAAGAATATATGCTTCGAGATCAGCCTGAAGATTTTGCCCAAGCTTGCCTAGAATTATTTAGAAATGATTTTCTTTGCGAGCAGCTAGGAAATCAAGCTCGTGCTACTGCTATAAAACATTACGATCGGAACTGTATAATTAATCTTGTACAAAAGTATTTTCAGCAGTTCTAAGTGGGTGGGAAAATTTATAACTATAGTAACGAAAACTTAAGCAGAGCGATTAGAGTCAAATTTAATAGGTTTTGTACTGTAGTTACCTTTTTGTCCCCTAGCTTTAACGCCATCAATGACCGCGTAAGCGAGGTCTAAGAGGGTGTTTGAAAAGTTTTCAGGGTTCAAATTTTATGCAAGTCGCCTCACCATGAGCCGGATGATGGCAAGGTAAATAAACGTCTCCGAATGTTTCCGGCAGAAGTTCATCAGCAATTCTCATTTTGAAAAAAATAGAGTATTAATCCCGATTTTGGAATTCAAAATGTAGTACAAAGTAACTAGTACTGAAAATAATGTTGAAAGAATTGTCAAGGCTGCACGCAGCAGATGGAAAGTTGAGAATGAAGGCAATAACGTTCTTAAAAATCACGGTTATAATTTAGAGCATAATTTTGGTCATGGTGAAAATCATTTGTGCGAGTTATTATTGTCTTTAAATTTATTAGCTTTTTTATTTCATACCGTCTGAGATTTAGTGAATTATACCTATCAAAAAGTTCGTAAAATATTAGTAACTCGAACTACTTTCTTTAAAGATATTCGTACCTTATTAAAATATTTATGGTTTAAAGATTGATCGCATTTATTCTCGTTTATTCTCACAGAGCATGTCCCATTTAAAAAAGTAAATTCTAGTTGAAAAATGTCAATATATTGAAAGAGGAGGGGAAAGTTATTTATTAAAAAAAACTAAAAAGTTGTTTAGAATTTCATCTAGATTTATCAGTTGAAATCTATTTTTCATGGACAAATTTATTAAAACCTGTCTATCTCCAACGTCGGATGATAATTATCTGTCAAAAAATGATGCTTCGACACAAGTTCTCTATTTAAACAAGAGAATTTCGACACCGAAAGTGGTTATCAACATTTGGATGAACGAAAACAATTAACTGCTGCAAAAATATCGGAGTTGCTTTTGCTATTAGAGCATCCTGAATTGCCTTTGCACAATAATCCTGCTGAGTTGGGTGCCAGGACAATGGTACAGCGACGCAATATTAGTTATGCCACTCAGACTATTGAGGGTACTCAGGCGTATGTGGTACTTTTATGTCTCTTGTTGCCACTACTCGGAAGTTGGGAATCAGCTTTTTTGAGTATGTGCGTGACCGCATTTCTCAAACTAGAAGAATCCCCCCTCTTGCGACTATTATTAGTGAGAAATCTTCTCTTAATCCCTTCGGTTGGTCGTGGCAATCAGAATAATTGCCTACCCCGAACTATTGAGGGGATACACTGATTTTAACCTATGAATAAGCTTTACCGCTACCTAACAAATATAGCAGCGCCATGCGAACGGCGACACCGCTAGAAACTTGCGATTGAATAAGACTAAATTCTGGGTCATCCATCAATTCAGAACTAATTTCAACACCGCGATTAACTGGGCCTGGATGCAAAACTTTGACGTTAGGTTTACAAAATTGCAGTTTTGTGCGTGTAATGCCAAATAGCTGATGATATTCTCGCAAACTGGGCAGCAAATGAGCCGTCATCCGTTCCTTTTGCAGCCGCAAAGTCATGACAAAATCAGCATTCTGTAAAGCTGGTTCTAGCTGCCAATGTAGAAAAAGTTGGGGAGTGGGGGAGTGGGGCAATAACTCCTGACTGCCGACTCCTGACTCTTGAGATATATACTCAGCAAATAATTTGGGTAAAAGGGTGGGTGGGGCTGCGAGATGAACTTCGGCACCACTGGCAATTAAACTCCAGATATTTGATCGCGCCACGCGAGAATGCAGAATATCCCCAACAATGGCAATCTTTTTCCCCTTTAAAAGTTCCAGTCGGGGACTAGCTGGGTTAATTAGAGTACAAATAGTAAATAAATCTAGCAGTGCTTGGGAAGGATGCTCATGTTGACCATCACCAGCATTGAGAATACTAACTCGTACACCGAGACGATCCATTTCAGCAGCGATCGCATTTGGTACCCCTGCCTCTCGATGGCGGACTACCATAATATCAGTTCCCATTGCCAAATAGGTCTTCGCTGTATCAAGAATTGTCTCTCCCTTAGTCATAGAGGAACTAGCTGCGGCGAAGTTCAGTGTATCCGCACTTAAGCGTTTCGCCGCGAGTTCAAAACTGCTGCGAGTCCGCGTAGAAGATTCAAAAAATAAATTTGCCACCACCTGTCCCTGCAAGGTTGGCACTTTCTTCGTCCGCCGCGATAGCACCTCTTGAAAAGAAGCCGCCGTTTGCAAAACTGTATCGTATTCAGTGGTGGTGAAGTCAGCTAAGGAAAGAATGTGATGACGATTCCAGGTGTTAGTAGGCATAGAATTTGGGGAGTGGGGGAATGAGGGGGATGAGGAAGATGGGGCAAAGGAGCAAAGGAGTAGGAGAAG
>CAZZZY010000588.1:0-4468 GCA_964658545.1 uncultured Acetobacteraceae bacterium
TAAGATTTTGTGATATTCTTCTACTCGCCAACGGTAAGAATACCAACGTAAAATCCTAGAAGCGAGTTGGATATCTGCAACAACTTCCGTGGTGAGCAACATCCACTCAACAGGTGTTTCATCCTCTGGACAATCAATCTCAGTGGCATAAATAGCATATATCAGTAAAGGGTCACGGTTGTCAAAACGATAGGGAGTACGGAGATTCACAGGACAAAATCGTACAGCCAGCTTTGCTTTACGGGCAGAACGCTTGCTCGTATCTGGAAGTTCGATTTCCTGTTCAAAACTAATAGATTGAGCTTCCAGCTTTGACCATAGACGTTCACTGTTTTGATCTAAACTACGGTTGTGAGCGGCACGTACTAAAACTCCCGTGTGCTGAAGTTGACGAACTTTATCAAAAACTTCTGTGATATCACCTTCTCTATCAAAGACATGAATCACGCGGGTGGGCTTGCTAACTTCGTTTTCTACAGTGGTAAGTGCTTCTACCCACCTGTAAGATTCTTTTTGCTCAAAAGGGCGTTTCCTGGCTTGTTTACGGGCTGCGGCAAGCCGTTTTTTCTTCTGTGTCGGTGTTTCATCTTTTGGTAGCTTCTGTTTTTGCTCTCGATTCCAAAGTTTTTGCCACAACAGACCAAAGGGTTGACCTTTTTCAGGTTCTATAGCTAAAGCGCTGTGTAATATTAAACCGTTACCTCCCTTACCAATTGGGCCGTAACCTTCTTTTTTAACCTCAATACTGCCATAATCAAGAAAAGTCGTGTCTCCAACACACAGCACTCGTATCCAAAACAACCTACAAAACTTCAAGATTGCGGTTAACATTTATTAAGCATTTAGAGTGTACAGTGGCAATAAGAATTGACGCATTTCCATTTGCAGTTCTGGATTTGGTCTATCTCCATAAGGAACCAACATGGCAGGATGATCTGATTGTTGCAAGTGCATTTTGATAGCAGAACTGGGAATTGCCTTGGCTGCTTCTACTAAATACTTGAGGTTAAACTGAATATTCAATGACATTTCTGATGGGAGATGAGCAGCAATAACCTGATCGCCTTTGCCAAACTCCCGTTCAATTGATAGTCGTAGCTGCTATAAACTTCCATCAAACTGTAAGTAAATACCTTTCTCTTTTTTATCTGTTAACACAGCTAACCGTTCCAGTGCTTTGACTAAGAATGCTTTTTCTAGGATTACTTCTCGGTCAAAGCTAAATCTTGCCAATAGCTGTTCGCAGTCAGGGTAAGTTCCTTCCAAACATTGACATCTGAGGATAATATCTTGCCAAGCAAAACCCAAGCAGCTACACTTGTTTGTTTTGTCTGATTGGCAGGCTTTACCCTTTGTTTCGATGCTGTTTGAGTCATGATAATTTATTTCTGGTTGCGACATTGTTAGAAAGGTGACTGCGATAGCAGAAAATAAAGGATGTGAAGTCTTGAATCAGATGCTTTTACTCTATGAGACATACAGAGTTTTACTGATACAGCGGATTTCAAGGAAAGTGTTGTACACAAGCTAAGTCTCAAAGTCTCAAAGCCAGATATAAAGCCTGTTTTACTTCTGACTCCTGAATTCTGCTGTATATCCCATTTAACGGCTCTCAGGTAAGCCTTTATTCTGATCACAGCTTTCGGAGTATCTGGCTCTGCTCCTGAATTATTAAGTTCTACAAATGCCTCCAAAAGTTCTTTCCAATGCTTTTTAAACTAATAACTTTGCTGTTATTAACAGATTCTTCTGTAGTGTTATCAGCCAGCACAGAATCAGTTTCCAACAAAGAGTTCAGCAGTGATAGTTGATGTTCAACATCTGCCACATCACGGTATATTCGAGACGGGTCTATTTTCATTCCTAAAGGTGTAGGAACAATTTTCAAATATTGGTTTAATGTTTCTAGATAATTTCTATTGGCAAATTGTCTTTGTGCTACATAAGGGCGCAAAATCTCCAGTAATTGGATAGCTCTTTTGATTTCTAGAGAATCAGAAGTACTATCAATTTGAGGTTGGCTTTCTCGGTAGCCTTTCATTTTCTTCTCAGCCACGAGATTGTGGAATTTAGAAACTGCTTGTTGATAATTACCAAAAGAGTGTACTTTTTGCTGAGATTTGTAACCTACCCTACCCCACTCAACAGTTAGATTACCTTGCTCAACTTTTGCACTCCAGAATTTGTTACTGTTCTGAACCGCATCTACAAATATTAAGTAAATTTCCATATTTTTGACATAATTTAGAGTAAAGTATTGCCATGTCAAATGAATATCTCAACAACAGATGTTCATTTGACAAAAGCTTCAAATCATTACTAATTTTGGAATACCTAATTAGTACGGAACCTAGAAGTACGAAGACCTTTCTTAGACACCTGCACAGGACTGGAAGCTGGTCGCGCAATCTTTGACCAAGACTGCATCCGCTCAACAGCAGCAGCATCTTGAACAGCTAAAGGGGTGATGTTTTGCTGACAATTTTCTAAATCAGCCAGTGTGATTTGCTGAGGTCTTCCCTCATCAAAAGCCAGTAATGCTGCTTCTGATGCCAGGGTTTCTAACTCAGCACCACTAAACTTGTCGGTGCTAGCAGCGATCGCCTCTAAATATTCCTGCGGAACTTCTATACCAAACCGTTCTAAGTGAATCTTGAGAATCTGGCAGCGTTCCAATTCAGTAGGCAGGTCAACGAAGAAATTCTCGTCAAACCGCCCTTTCCGCTTAAACTCAATAGGCAGCGCTGTTGGGTCATTACAGGTTGCCACCACAAACACCCCTGCCGTACATTCAGACATGAAAGTGAGGATATTTCCCAAAATTCGTTGTGAGACTCCAGAGGTATCACCATTAGCTGAAAGTGCTTTCTCGACCTCATCAATCCACAAGATACAAGGTGCAATAGCTTCAGCAGTCTTGAGTGCGCGGCGGACATTGCCCTCAGATTCTCCCACCAGACTACCAAGCATCGAGGCAATGTCTAATTGCAGCAGTGGAAGATTGAGTATGGTTGCAATGTTCTTTGCTACTATCGATTTACCCGTCCCTGGTGGCCCTGCCAGTAGCACACCTTTAGGCTGGGGTAGATTTAGCGATCGCGCTTCTTGGGAAAATAACCGACGGCGGCGTTGCAACCAATCGCGCAACAGGTCTAATCCACCAAACGGTATGGTCGCCGGTTTACCCAATTCAATACCCATCTGAGACAGTAGGCGGGTTTTGTATTCGACAACCAAAGGGATGACCGTAGTATCAATTACTATACCTTTAGAAGTTAATCGCTCCTTAACAGTAAGCCGCAGAAAATCGCTGATTTCCTCCAGCGTCAAGCCTAAAGCTGCCCTTGCCAAGGTTTCTTTATCTTCAGTGGTGAGAGATACGGTAAAAGTTACCTCTTGCTCACTGGCAGATTCTTGCAAGTATAGTAAATATGATTCTAAGTGGTCTTGAATTTGCTCAATGCTGGGCAAAGGAACTTCACAGCAAGGAATTAGTCTCAGTAGGGATTCGTGCAGTTGAATGTTTTGACCTAAAAACACAATTCGCTTTTCAGTCGGTTTGAGGCGATGGTACAAGTTTTTTACTCTGGTGAGGATTTCCCAACTCAATTGCAGAGAGTTTTTACCGACAAAAGGGTGAACATCTCCCAGGATGAAAACCCCATTACCGCCGAAATTGTTGATGTACTCAAACACATATATTAAAGGGTCTATGTTATGAGGCTTTTTATACGTCTCGACTGATTTGAACACCAGTCCACCGTCGTCAGCAATTAGACATTGCTCCAAGCCGGAAACTCCCAAATTCCAGAAGTACACAGGACTGTTAAGTTTGTCCATCACTTCAGTAGTTAACCACTGAATGATAGTGGCTTCTTCGGGGGACAGAACATCTATTGCCACGATGGGTATTTGAGAGTCAATGGTGGTAATCAGGTTTGATAGTTTCATTGTTGCGAATTTTGATCGGGTACGGGAGAAAGTTCTTCGTGAGTGGTAACAAGATGCACGACTACTTCGTAAACTTCGGCATCGCCGTTAAACACTTCAGCAACTCCAGAAGAATTTGGATGAGCAATGGCGGAAATTAGGGCATTGAGTAGCGCGCACAGTCCCTCCGCATTTCCTTTGATAATTACTGGTTGCCGCGCTCCTTTTGAGGGGTAAATATGGAGCATCGGATAATCTTCAGGTAGTTCGCTCATAGAAAAATTGTGCGGGTGGATTTTCTTCGTCCCCCCATCGAATGTTTATTGGTGGAATGGCACGTTTGTTTATGTGAGGAACAAGGAGGACACGAAGACAAAGAGGAATTATTAAAAAAGTCCTTCCCCTATCTCCCTTGTCTCCCCACGCTCCCTTGTCATCATTTATTGGTGCAGTCGTTGTTGATGAGTAATCGTGCTACGAAGCTGTTGCTGAGATTCTGGTTTGTAAGTACGATCGCCTTGCACTATACCTAAAGCTT
>CAZZZY010000589.1:0-4468 GCA_964658545.1 uncultured Acetobacteraceae bacterium
CGTTGGAGAACTCGTAGAGTAGCCGCTTTGCGTCTACGTTAAAAAAATTGACTTTGACTAAGAGTTTTAGCCTTAACCCAAGCGTATTGCCTCTAATTGAGGAATATGCGTATTTCAAGTCAATCAATAAAATTTACCAAATATTCAATCTTTTCTGAGCAGAGAATTATTTTGAAACCAAATTATTTAGAACCAATATCAAGCAGTCTGTCTATTCTATAGTGAAATTTTTACCAATGTCAAAAGACAGGTTGTCATTTCTGAATCTGACATTTCGTCAAACTAAAAAATCTATAAAAAAGTTAAAAAATATCTAGATAAATCATTATTGAATACATTATTTTAAGAATATATTTTTTAGGTTTAGCTAAGTACAATAGATTTGCACAGGATATATGCAAGTCAAGATTTAAAAGAATTTCAGAGGTTAGTTCATGGATTTTCTATCGGACACTGTTGCCCTATCGCGGATGCAGTTTGCACTGACGGCGATATTTCATATGCTATGGCCCGTTCTCACCACTGGGATGGGCATTTATCTGGTCATCGTCGAAGGAATGTGGCTAAAAACACGCAATCCCGATTACTACCATCATGCTCGTTTCTGGGCAAAGTTGTATGTCTTGAACTTCGGCATTGGTGTAGCATCCGGTCTACCAATGGAGTTTCAATTTGGTACGAACTGGGCACCATTTTCTGAAGCGGTAGGCGACTTTTTTGGCAGCATTTTAGGCTTTGAGGCTTCGATGGCATTCATGCTAGAAGCCGGATTTCTGGGTATTATGCTGTTTGGCTGGGAGCGAGTCAACCCAGTGATTCATTATTTTGCCACAATTATGGTTGCCTTTGGCGCAAACCTATCTACCTTCTGGATTTTGGCGGCAAATTCCTGGCTGCAAACACCAGCAGGTGGGGAAATGGTGAACGGGAAGTTTGTTGTAGATGATTACTTTCAGGCAATCTTAAATCCCTTCATGCTCAATAGCGTCTCCCACATGTTTTTGGCCACGCTGGAAACTTCGCTGTTTGTGATTGGGGGAATTAGCGCTTGGTATATTCTCAACCACCGTCATGAGGCTTTCTTTGCGCGATCGCTCAAAATTGTCTTAGCAACTGCGATCGCTGTAACCCCATTGCAAATCTATATCGGACACCTCAGCGCCGAGCAGGTAGCCGATTATCAGCCTACCAAACTCGCGGCAATGGAAGCCAAGTGGGAAACTAGTCCAGCAGGTCTTCCCGCGCCCTGGAGTGTGGTAGCATTGCCCAATAATCAGACTGAGCAAAACGACTGGGAAATCTCAATTCCCAACGGCTTAGGCTACATTTTGGAATTCAAAAAGAACCTGTCTAAACCCGTTCTCGGACTGAAACATTGGCAGCCTGAAGATCGCCCCCGGATGGTGGGTTTGATTTATTATGCCTTCCGCATCATGAGTGGTATCGGCTTCTTCTTAGCTGGATTGATGGGCATTAGTGTGATTCAGTGGTTGCGAGGCAAACTCTCATTCCAAGCGATCGCCCAACAGAAATGGCTACTGAGAATCTGGATTTTGGCGGCTCCACTGGGCTATATTGCCGTGGAATCGGGCTGGATTGTGCGTTGCGTTGGGCGGCAACCTTGGGTGGTTTACGGGCAAATTCGCACAGCAGACGGAGTTTCCCACCTACCTGCTAGTGAGGTCTTAACATCTCTGCTAATTTTTGCTGGAATTTATACAGCCCTGTTTATTTGTGCCTTATTTTTTGGTAGTCGAATCATTCGCCAAGGCCCCAATCTGGAACTTCCAGTTCCAGGCATTGACACCCAACCAGCAGTAGAAACTACTCCGGCTGAATTTGTTCCAGATCAACGTCCTGTCGAAGCACAGCAGTAAATCAAATAGGTAAAACAATTCAGTAATTGTATGGAGAATTTAGAACACTTTTTAGCACAAGTCTGGTTTGTCATCTTGGCTCTGTTTTTATTTCTCTACGTCATGTTAGACGGGTTTGATCTAGGCGTAGGTATCCTGTCGCTAACCAGTTCCAATGAGGAGCGACGCGACATTCTAATGACGAGTTTGGGTAATATTTGGGATGCGAATGAAACTTGGTTGGTGTTGATGGGGGGTGCTTTGTTTGGGGCATTTCCTCTCGCTTATGGCACCATTCTGAATGCGCTCTATATTCCCATTTTTGGGATGATATTTGGCTTGATTTTTCGGGCTGTGGCCTTTGAGTTTAGAGAGCATTCTACAAACAAAGTGTTTTGGAATGTGGCCTTTGGAGTTGGTAGCTTTATGGCGGCGCTGTTTCAAGGATTTGCCTTGGGCAGCATTTTGGAAGGCATTACGGTAGATGAGTCGGGTCACTTCATCGGCAGTATGTGGGACTGGCTCGATTGGCGATCGCTTCTGGTTGCCTTGACATTAATCCAGGGTTATGTATTGATTGGCTCCACCTATCTCATCTTAAAAACTGAGGGAGAACTCCAAACGTCTCATTACCGCACAGCCAAACTCGCTGCCTGGACAACACTTTTAGGTGCAATCTTAATCACGATCGCCACCCCTGTTGTGTATGAAAATGCCAGGGCAAAGTTATTTCACCAGCCAGAAGTATATCTATTTTCAGTCATTCCAGTGCTGGGTGTGCTACTGATTGGGTTATTGATTAAAAGTCTGAACCGGAAAGCAGAAACTACTCCCCTCATTTGGACAGTACTACTCTTTTTACTCACCTTTGTAGGATTAGGATTCGTTGTTTTTCCCTATGTCATTCCTCCAGGGATCACTATTTATCAGGCAGCCGCAGCGCCTAGTGCATTAGTCTTCATGATTATCTTCATTGGATTTCTGATTCCAATTATGTTGTTCTACAACATCTACAATTACATTATCTTTCGAGGGAAAGTTGCAGTCACACATTATGGAGAATAGGTGATACCAATTTGAGAAATGATTGGTTTCAGCTTAATGACTGCGATACTTCGTTTGAAGCCATACAAATGATGCACGTAGATGACCCAAAGCTTGGGCGAATGCGAATTCATCTCTGGCAGAATTTGCACTTTTTTTGTACACATCAGATAGTGTCAAGGGATGGAAATTGAGTACAATATTTGACATCATTTGCATAGCAATCAGCGATGCTAAAAGCAGCTACATCCACTAGGCGCAAAACCAAGCCCAAGCCAGAGTCTCTTCCCACATGGGCAGATGACACTGAACTGGTGGGATTGGTGTTTGACCTTGAGGCAACTACTTCCACTTCCCTATATTCCCAGTACACCATTGGACTCCATGCCTGGTTTCTTGACCAAGTACGCCAACTCAACCCAGAACTTTCTCGATATCTGCACGATGGGGAATCGGAAAAGCCCTTCAATATTTCGGCATTGGAAGGGCAACTCCTCGCCAGTGGTAGACAATTGCAATTAGAAGCCAAGCAAATTTATCGCTGGCACGTCAATGCTTTGTCTCCAAGAGTGGTGCAGTTTCTCAAACAATGGTTAACCCAGCTGCCCCAAATCCTAGACTTGAGAGATGCTCCCCTGCAAATAAAACAGGTGAGTATCGCCCATCCATCCGCTACCTACGCGCAACTGTTGCAGTTATCACCAGAGAAACCCTCTAACGTCAATTTCAGCTTTGTCTCGCCTACCAGCTTTCGCCGCAAGGGTCATCATTTTCCCCTCCCGGTGCCTGTTAATCTCTTTCACAGCTACCTACGTCGCTGGAATGACTTTTCCGGAATCCCAATCGAACAAGAACCTTTTCTCGACTGGATAGACGAAGGGGTGATCATCCATCAGCATCGCTTGGAATCGATGAAGGTAGCAGCAGGTAAGCGAGGTTCGGTGACTGGGTTCACAGGGGTAATATCCTGTGGTTTGAGTAAGGCAGCTTTGGCTAACTCTGAGTTTACCCGATTGTTTTATGCTTTGGCACGACTGGCTCCCTACTGCGGTACGGGACACAAAACTACTTTTGGATTGGGACAAACTCGCTTAGATTGGGTGGAAGCACAGGTAGGCTTACCTACTCAGGTGCTAACAAATCTGCTGGGAGAACGCATTGATGAATTGACAGCCCTATTCACTGCCCAACGAAAACGCACAGGAGGCGATCGCACTGATAAAATTGCTTCTACCTGGGCAACTATCTTAGCACGCCGGGAGATGGGAGAATCATTGCAGGTTATATCCCAAGATTTAGAGATGCCCTACGCTACTGTGAAAACTTACGTAAAATTAGCTCGACGGGCGCTCAAGCAGCAAAATGAAGGGGACTAGTACCGCAAGGCGGAATTCAAAATTCAAAATGACGCTCTCTACGAGACGCTAAAAGCGAACGCGAACTTCTGAAAATTAAACTGATTAAAAACTTAGCTTGAATCGCAGCCTTAATAATTTTTTGTAAAGTTGCAGTAACTGTGGCGATCGCTAAATGATTACTCATAATATTATCTATATATATTCAGGTTG
>CAZZZY010000590.1:0-4461 GCA_964658545.1 uncultured Acetobacteraceae bacterium
AATCTTTTTAGTCAGCAGATTAAATAATTCTGGGTGGAAGGGATAACTCTGCTCGATACTGTCGGCATAGCGTGCATCTTTGCAGCCATCTGGTAAATTAATCCGACTAGCTTTATAAGTTTGTAAATATTCTTTTGAAGCATTATTGGCAGCGTTAGCTTCAATGCTGCTGAACATCCTCTGTTTAACTATATTGTAAATTTCAATATCAGTGCTGGGTTTAATGATCCGCTCTTGCCTCGCGGTAGCGGAAATGGTTTCCCGGATTTCGGTGGTTTCTTCGCCAAAACTGTCAGTGGAGGAAGCCAGGGTGTAAACAAATACTAAATTATTACAAGATGCTGCTAAATCCATGAGGGCGAATAAAAAAGCAACTACCTGTCCAGCTAAGTTGCTGTTACCAACTATGGTGGCTTTGGCTTTTCTCAGGTATGAGGCAATTTCGTCGATGATAATGACTGTGGGTTGCCCTTGGATTATCCTTTCTAAAACCACTGTGCCTGGACTGACTCGCTGTTCATCAGAACCTTTAAGCAAGCTATAACCTGCTACACCATTAATTTGATAGGCAATTTCTCCCCAAAGGGTATAAGTGGTAACGCCAGTGTCCGCATGGTAAACACCGTTAACTGGATCAAGGTCTTGGCAAGCGATCGCAGCTGCTTGAATCGGTCGGTCTGGGATTAAATTAATGTTATCAGTAAAACGGTCTAGTCCAGAAATCTCTCGTCCATGTTTAGCAATATGCCACAAAGCAATTTCATCATGGGTTTTACCACCACCAAAGCTGGTTTCCAGTCGGATAATGGGGGAGCCGACAGCAGCACCCACCAACCGCCCGAACACTTCCGAGATTAGGGTTTTCAAACCATCGGTAGCAAATGTATTGGCGAAAAAGGCTGTGGGGTCTTGGTAGACTTGGGGTGCTTTCCCTTCCACAACCAGTCGTAGCTTGGCGGCGAATAATTCGGGGGAGAGTTCCCCTGCTAAAATTTCTTCTCTGGGAAGACACGTTTGAAATACTGGCGAAAGCATTGGTATATATCAATAGTTGTTAATTGACAGTTAACTAACAACCGCCAACAGTAGCTTGTTGTTAAATATACAACTTATATTAAGTATAAGTTGTAAAATTCTGATTTCCATAATATTGACAGTATAAGTTGGGCAAAGTCCCCAAAGCGGAGATTTGCGATCGCCTCCGATTCATGGCGAGTACGCCATCGCATTCTTGGCGGGCGGGTACGCCATCGCGCTTCATGTACTGCCAGGATGCGTTCATCAAGGTTCTGTAATGTTTGTGCATCACTCATTTGAACAATGACAATTGACCAGGAGAAATATTGCCTCGTCGGAATCGATGGTAGTAAAGATGACAGCCACTACATAACGGGGCAAGATTTTCTAAGCGATTGTCAGAAGGATCAAAATTAAAGTGGTGTACCTGAAGTGTATAGACTCGGCGCTGGGATAAAGTTAGCTCTGGTGGCTTTTGTCCAGGACGCAGGCAAACGCGATTGCATCTAGTACAGCGCCAATCAAAAGATTCTTTGATAGAGGTGGCGATTTCTTTCCAATTCTGGGGATAGCGGCTGGTACTCATGAAAATACTTGAGAGAGCAACAACATGAGGTAATTCTAATCGATTAAGTACTCTTAAGGTAGTATTTGTGGCACAGAAACGTGTTTAGAGTTTTGATGAGTATAGTACAGACAGCTTTTATACCAACAATAAAATCAGGACTAAAAGTGATTGAGAAGTGGTGAGGCAGAAAGCGATCGCCTAACTATCTCCTAAGTACAAAAGAATATTTATTACGCTTTCAATAATATTAATATTTAAAGCTGCTATTTTTTTGAGCAAAAAAATTCTAGCACTCGTGAGAGAAATTAAACTGGTGTTATGCCAAAAATCAACAAGTGTGTAGGCATATTTAAAATTAATAAAAATTCTAACTTGCCGGATGATATAACCCAGTATTTTCGTTAAATTCCCACCCCATGCCCGATTTATCCTTCCCCTTGCACCATGCCACAAAAAGCGGTGGGTGCAGCTTAATTCGCTGTTCGCGTACAGTTTCTATCGCTAAACCAAGTCTTGAAGCTAAACCTTCTTCCGTCAACGGTTGGATTCGTGGAGTATGCCCTTTGAAGGATGAATTGTTGTTGTACGATTGATTGCCCCGCCTCGGTTGGTTGTTGAGATGATTTTGAATTTTAATAATCGCCTCAGTAAACTGTGTCATTCGGGCTGTTATCCCCTCCACTTTTTCTGATAAATCGGCGAGATTATGGATTGCTCCGGTTTCGTTGCTATTAGATTCACTTGAAAGAGGTATCTCGATACGCTTTTACCTTTTCCAACTCTACATCTTCTAGCGTGTAGCTGCACACACCTAACTTGCGGGCAAACTTCACCAACGATTTAATGCTGCTGAGGCGACGGTTAACCGTTGCTTCCTTCAACCCAATAGCCAGTAGCTTGGCCTTATATTTCAACACCACCGCCACCGCCCGTTTCTCGGTGAGGTGCAAAAACTCCAACACGCTGTCAGAATTCGGCTCAATACCAGTCATCGCCACAAAAAATTTCCGCAAATCTTTCTGGTATTCGCGCCGCGTGCTGGGTGCGCGAATATTGGCGAGCATCTAGGGTTGCGCTTCCAAGATCCGACCTATACTTCTTGGCGATAGTGCTGGCAACCCCCTGCGAGTAGCTTCTTCAGCAACTTGCATATGGTAATGGTGCTTTGAACGACTGGGTTTTCGGTTCTTGCTCCATTCGCTGATTTCGACAATTTTGCTCGCCTCTGCGCTCTTGCACTTCTTAGGTCTGCCTGCGTTCACACCTAATACATTATTTACCTTTGCGATCGCATCTTCCAAGGTTTCCGATGTTATGGTACAAGATGTCCACTTTTTCTTCCAGTTTGTTACTGTTTGCTTCGCTATACCAAGTTTTTTTACTATATTTTTATGATTTTCCCCACGATTAAGTTCTAGCAGGATATTTGCTCTCTTGATCATTTCATCGCTGCCGGTGGCTGCTATATTCTCTAATACTTGCTTTTCAATAGGATTCAATACTTGAATATGAGGCATTTTAGTATTTACCCCGCTTAAACCTACAATTTTGCCAAATCGAATGAAGCCTGATATACTTTTTTTGTAGAGTTCATTTTTCCTAAAGATTCACTCAAAGCCCTGCTGCAAACAGGGCTTTGAGGAAAAAACAACCCCACCTGTTACTAAAACAGGACGGAACTTTGTTTTGTCAATTTAATTATGTAGGGCCATCATATCATGAATTTACCCAGTTTTACAAATCTTTCTTTAGATAGATGCTTTTTTTTGCAATACCAGTGCGTTAAATATCTCTTCAGTCGTATTGGTTTTCAATGGGTTGGAAATAATAGTTTCCTGCGCGAGAAAATTCTCTTTGAGAGTTTTTCCGGTAGGTAATATTTTGCTACTTACAAGATTTAATTATTTTTTAAACTTGTTACTTTTTCCAAGGGATGAAAGTGCTACAAGTTTTGCTGGTTAAGATTTTTCTGGTTTCTGCTTAGGTTTTTCAAGATTGAACTTATCTTTTTAGTGACAATTTGTGACCCGGAGTATCAATATGTCTCTTGTGCAGAATCCGGCAATTGTATATATTTCTCCTGCGGAGTTGGTTGTTCATCCGAAGCTGATAGAAATATATGGTGAGAATGAGGAACGTCCGGCTTTAGAAAAAAGTATCTCTGAAAAAGGGATTCTTGAATCTTTGAAGGTATCTGCACGTACTGGTGTCAATGTAGTCTTGGCAGGTAAGTGTCGCTTGCAGATAGCTCACCAGTTAGGGATTTCTTCTGTGAAAGTGGAATTTGTTGAGTCTGGTTCGCCTGAAGAAGATTTGAAACTAGTGCTTGACTTTAATCTCCACCGGGAAGGCGGGAAGACTCATTACCAGAAATTTCACGAGGGGCAGTACTGGGAGAGCGTACTTCGTCCCCAAGCGAAAGAAAGACAGCGCCAAAGCGCTCGTCGTTTGAATCAATCGAATGATTCAAATTTGAATCATTCGGTAACTGAGAGTAAGTCTCAATTAGGGAAGGGCAAGCGAGTGATTCAGGAGGTCTCGGAGAATCTAAATATAAGTGTTGGTAGTTATCACAAGGGCAAGAAAGTTTTTGAATTAATTTCTCAATTACGAGAAATGGAAAAATTTAAGGCATGCAACCGATCCCAGAAGCGATGTCTGACGACAAGCCGCTTTGCGTCTACGCGCTCCATCTGCTCCACCAGTGTACATCCACCAATAATCAATCCCCACCTTGCCTGTGCGGTCAAGAGTAAGCATTGTGAAAGCTAAAGCAGTAGCTACAACTGCCATCACTGCTGGGATGAACCAGTAGCTTGAGTATGCAATGCTTCAAGCATTAACTCCTTAACTCCGTCTATATCATCGCCGTAACC
>CAZZZY010000591.1:0-4450 GCA_964658545.1 uncultured Acetobacteraceae bacterium
TTATCACCGTTGCTACCGGTTGTGGGCAGATTAAACCAGTAATAGTTGTTGCTAACAAGCTCACTTATCCCTGGTTGTTGAGAGCCTGGGAGCAAGAATTCGCCTGGATTAAGGGCTGATAATCCATCACCAAAACCAACGGCAGCTGGTGTACCGCCAAATCCACCTATCCCACCACTGGCATCACCTGTTTCCCATTGGACATCTTTGTAAAAAAAGCCGACATTGCCTTCATTTGCCGGAGTGGGATAATCGGGTCCGCGCAGTACTAGTTGGAAGGAGGCTGTTTTGTCTGTTTTCTGATTGTAATATCCCACTTTGTCCCATGTAACGATGACTTGGTTGGGAATATCTGTCCGCACTGCTACAGTTCCCGTGCCACGGGTATCTACGTCTGCCCAGTAAGGAGCAATCATGGGAGCAGAACTTTGTGCGGACAGAGAAGTTGGTGTGTATGCTCCAATCGGGCTACCAAAAGAAATATTGCCGTTGTTATTGAGGTAGAAACTGTTATATGTGTTGCCAAAAAAGGGCAGTGAAAAGCCTAAGGGATAAGAACCGAAGGAAGCATCGTCATTAGGTGCGTATCCGCTAGGAGGAGATCCAATCCCACCACAAAGAACGCTATCAAATCCCCCACCAAGCGCACCACAAAACGTACCATTCAACAGACCACCAAGGTTATCTGTGTAGTACCCGCGATATTCGTGGAGTAGTGGTACTCGCGTATATCCAAACTCATTCAGTACTTGTTGTTGATAATTAATGGGTAATTCGGCATCTTCGTCTAGAGCCTCCAGACGAGTGACTTTATTGATTTTATCATCCCCAATCCTTGTTGACCAATCAAAACCACCAAGATAATCATACGTTTGATTTCCAAAATCACCAACGAGAAAGGTGAGAAAATTCAACTCATTTCCAGCTGAGTCTCCTCCAGGGAAGTCTTGAAAATTTAATTCTGTTCCGTCTACTCTCTCCTCTAGTAAATTACCAAAATCCCAATCTCTGATATCATTATCATCGTCTGGCTTTTCGTATTCATCAAAGTACCAAGGTTTATCATCTGCCCATCTACCATCTATATTGCTAGGAAGTTCGTACCCATGTTTAGGTAAATCGATATATGGTGCAGATAGCGGGTTCCCATTAACATCATTGCGAGGCGATGTATCACGTGTGATTATCTGCAACCAGTTAAAGTGAAACTGGTCAAATCCAGTCTCCTGTCTAATTTCATTCTGTAGTTCCTCTATAGTCATTGTCGTACCGTTGCTATTTTCTTTAGTGACTTTAAATGCTCCATTAAGTCCTTCTTCAGTACCAAATTCCGTAAAAATCGTATCAATATCAACGTCAACTAAACCAACTGTTTCGCCTTTGATTTTTACATTAACTGTTGCTCTCCCCCAAGCCGTTGTACTCAACATTGTGTTGAGTAAAATAGCTATACCGACTTGGACTATAATTATTTGGCTAAAGTTCAGTTTATATGCTTTCATTGGATTCTCTTGCCTTTTTGAGAAGGATATACAGTAGCCCATTGGCTAATTTCTCTAACCTCGTGGGTTGTTAGATCGAACCGCCATATTTTTGTGACCAAATTATTGTCAGGTAAGGAACGCTTGGTCTTTTTAAAGTCATAGAACCTTGAATCTAGGGAAAACTTACCTTCCCCAAGCGCTCTCAACTGTGAAAACTCCTGAATTTCTTGACACGTATCAAGGTTGAAAAGCTTTGTGTAAGCGTGCGCTGCACGAACGGGATTTCTCCGGGGATAATTTTCATCGTTTGAGGGATATCCGGCAGCGAACCAAACGACTAAAAAGGAGTCATTTGGAGAAAAAAGAGAGTGAGAAGGCCCAGGCATTCGTCTGTTTAACAGTTCAGAAATTTGCGTCAACTCAGGATAGGCATATAAGGACACGCCATCTGGATATTTGTAAGTGAAGAATTTCGTCTCATTGTTCGAGAAGCCATAAATCCTCTTAGGAAAACGGTAGATTTCTTCACCTGTAGCTAAATTCCAAAAAATAGCGTGGTTTTTTTGGCAAGCAGCAACAGTTTTACCACCATCTAGGAGAAATACTTCTCTAACAACAACTCCTTCATCCATCTCAAAGATACGAATCACCTCAGAAGAAGTAATTTCCCTGACAGTGACTTGCCCTTGTCGATTGCCGCTAACTTGGTAGCCACCTGCTTGCACTACGTTTACTTCATTAGACATAATTCCCTCGCTCTGCTGTAATAACTGAAATACTTGTGATGTTTTCCAAAGAGATATATATACAGCAGTCTATTGACTAAGTACAGCTTTGCATAAGTTCGTAGCGAATTGAGGCTGGAAATTTAAACGCAGAGGGACCATTGGTAAGCGCAGAGGTACGCCAAGAATTCGCTACGAATTAATGAATTGGACTTTGGACAAAAATAAATAGTTCGCGTGAGACAAACCGCGAACAAGCGAATAATTAATCTTGTTTATAGTTACCAGCAGAAAAAAAAAGCATAGCCACCAGAACCCCAACGCATAGTAATATAAACTACAAACTATGATTGGGAAATACTGATGAGTATGCCGAAATTTAATAACAATAAATTAATAGCGCGATTTCAGGATTTTAGACAAAAAATTTACAACTGTTTTGAATCATGTAGCGATGCCTGTATGGATTTATTGGATGCGCTTGCGGGTAATACGGGAGCCAATTCAATTGCGGAGCTATCAATAAGATCCGTTGTTTCCAAGAAGCTATAACTCTATTTATAAAGCAATTCAAAAATCATTTAATACAAATATTCAGGAGAAAAACAATGAAGTTGAAGAAAAAGAAGAAAAAGAACAAGAAGAACCCAATAAATTAATTAGGGTGGTGTCTGAGTTGATTGACCAACCCCAACAACGCCCTTTTTACTTATTCGGAACTGATACAACACCACATCCGCGTCCCTACGCCAGGACTTTGGCGGAACGTGGGTATATTTACTAGCCCAATACTATTAAGGGTAACAAACCTATTAATATTGGTCATTGTTACTCGATACTTTCAATCTTACCAGAGAAAGAGACTGATAGTCATGCAGCTTGGGCAATTCCCTTATCTGGAGAAAGGGTATCCCTTGATCAAAGTGGTACTGGTGTCGCCAGTGACCAAATTCAATCTGTCATGTCCGATACATCACTCCCTTGGTCTGAAAAATTGTGCGTATTGGTGGGAGATACTGCTTATAGCGAACGTTCATTCCTTTGTGAACAGTCCAAACACAAAAACTTGGTGCTGATTGCCAGAGTTCGTAGTAATCGGATTTTCTACCAATCTCCACTTGTTGATAAGTCAAAGAAAAAACCTGGTTGCCAGAAAAAATACGGTGAGCGGTTTGATTTAGGCGATGGCGAAACTTGGCACGGCAGTAGCGAAACAACACAAATTCAACAGACAACTCGTAAGGGTCGTCTTTTAAACATCACCATACTCGCTTGGAATCAAATGTTGATGAGGGGAACTAAGGAACAAAAAATGTACCGTCATCCCTTCACTCTGCTCAGGGTTCACGTGACGGATGATACTGGTAATTCTGTCTGGAAACCCATGTGGTTAATCGTCATCGGCGACCGACGTGAAGAAATCTCACCTACTGTTGCGTACCAAAGTTTCAGACAAAGGTTTGATCTCGAACACATGTTCCGCTTCAGTAAGCAGCGTTTGTTGATGACGGAGTTTCAAACTCCAGATGTTGAACACGAGGAAAATTGGATACGATTAGTAATGCTATCTTACGTACAGTTATGGGCTGCAAAGGACTTAGCTTCCCATTTACCTAGACCCTGGGAGCGTCCCAAAGAACAAAGCAATGATAAAATTGTGACTCCAAGTGTAGTGCAACGCGATTTTCAAACAATTATTTCAGAGATTGGAAAACCCGGACATTCTCCCAAACCCCGTGGAAATTCACTTGGTCGGGTTACTGGTCAAACTCAACCAAAACGGTCTAAGCATCCCCTTGTGAAGAAGGAGTCAAAATCGACACCTGATAAGCAAAAAGCCGCGTAAATTTTCTTAGGCTTTAGCCGTTTAACTCTGTTTTACTCAGTTTGAAAAATAACTGGGGCAATTTCTGATGCGTAGTTTTTTGGTTCGCGAGTATCAGCCGCGAACCAGCTTCTTTTTGTCCAAAGTCCAATGACTTAGAAGACGAAACTTCATGAAGTTAATCTCAAGTAACTGAGAAGGAAAGAGTTTAATTTTAAAGATTTTCAAGAGAAAGCGGAGTATTAACGATACATTTAGTTTGTTGCAGAAATGTTGAAATGTATAAGGTTGTCTGGTTATCTTGGAGAGTCTTCATGAAGATAGCCGCGACTACGTAAGAGATATGCTCAGACTTATCTAGTGGAAAGGTTTGTAGTAATTTGTCGATGCAACTATTAATGTGGATGCAAACAAAA
>CAZZZY010000592.1:0-4437 GCA_964658545.1 uncultured Acetobacteraceae bacterium
GCGTTAGCGCAGCGTTAGCGACGAAGGAGCGTCATTGCGAATTGCGAATTGGTTTAAACAGTGGTTGTCTGTAGGATGGGAGACTTCACTTGACGTTGACTCATGACAACCATCTCGATAGGACGATCTGGCCCTGTCACCAAACCACGGCGTTTAGGTTGTACTTCGCCATTGTCAACTAGCTCTAATTTGAGGCTAGAAAGGATTTTGACGAGTGCTAGTTTCATTTCCAACTGGGCAAAAGCTAGACCAATACAGCGCCTTGTACCACCGCCAAAGGGCAAATATTCATAAGGAGAAAATTGCCGTTCTAAAAAGCGTTCTGGCTTAAACTGCTTAGGTTCTGGGTAAATATCTTCCCGTTGGTGGGTTAAATAAATGGAACCAAGTAGGACTGTACCTGGTTCTAGTTCGTAACCACCTAGCGATATTGGTGTTTTTACTACCCTCGGAAAAGTGAGTATCCCTACTGGGTAAATCCGCAATGTTTCGGAGCAAACAGCGTTGAGATAGGGTAACTTGAAAACGATGCTGGGGTCTGGGTCATCGCCCAAGCTATCTAATTCTTGGAGTAGCTTTTGGCGCACTGATGGTAATTTGTGAATCCAGTACAATGCCCATGCTAAGGCTGTCGCTGTGGTTTCATGACCAGCAACTAACAGAGTCATCAATTCATCGCGCAACTCTTCATCGGTCATGGGTTGACCTGCTTCATCCGTAGCAGCCATGAGTAAGCTGAGAATATCTGTGCGTGATGAATCTGGTTGTTCTCGACGTTCCCGAATTTCCTCGTAGATGAGTTCGTCAGCTTGTTGCTGACGGCGCATCTGCTTTCCCCAGAAGTTAATCGGGCCAAAATCCCTTTGCAAAGCCGGAAAATAAAGTAAAGCCACAATTAACCGAGAACTGGCTTTTTCTAAAATATCACCCAAAAAGTGCTGTAATTTTTCGGCGCGAGGCCCTTCATATAGCCCAAACACAGCTTGCATAATTACCCGCATGGTAATAGCTTGGGTTGCAGACCGAATATTAAAGGGTTTACCTATCTGGTATTGGCTGATAACTTTTTGGGTGACATCGGTAATCACCTGGCTATAGTTCCGCATTCTTTCGCCGTGAAAGGGAGGCATTAATAACTGCCGTTGGCGCTGATGTTCAGCCCCGCTAATGGTAATCACAGAATGCTTACCCAGCAAAAATTCAAACACATTATTCAGATCACCAGGCGCTTCTAGTTCGTTGGTATCATTTGTCAAAATCTGCTGTTGCGCTTGGGGATTGCTGACAATCACCAAAGGAGGAGAATTTTTTTCTAATCTGATAGTAAAAGTCTCGCCATAATTTTTGGCACAAGCTTCCATAAATGACATGGGATTGATGATCCAGCGCACCATCTGTAAAACTATTGGCATTTGCGGCCCATTTGGCAATTTCATGAATTTTTTTCCTACTTAATATTTTTTTGTTACTTAAAGTAACTAAAATTTTGGTTGCGTAACCATTTAGAGAGTATTTATAAAGTAAAAATAAAATTCTTGTAGGGTGTGTTAGGCGCATACTTCGATATGATTTGTCACGAGAAATACAATCTGAGCGCCTAACGCACCGTGTTATATAACGGTGCGTTAGGCTAAAGCCGTAACACACCCTACTTTTTGATTTACTTTATAAATGGTCTCTTAAAGTACTTATTCTAACGTTGTAAAAAAGCAATAAACTGTTACAACCTGAAAGATGTAAAATTTTTGTTAAATTCAACGAGCATCTACAGTTTCATCTGACTTTTCACGTTTTATGGAAAAGCTAACGATTAACCTAACCCCCTAACCCCCTTTCCGACGCAGGAAGGGGAAAATTCCAAGTCTCTCTCCTTCTAGGAGAGAGAAATAGAAGAGAGGTTTTCCAGATAGCGTGAAAAGTCAGACAGTTTCATCTCATAGTCAAAAGGTACTCAGCATGACTGCAATTTCCCCAAAGGCATCTTCAGCGCTTCCCGATTTTTCTGAAGGGATTCAATATTTTGGTGAAGCTTTACCAGATTTTGAAACTTATGGTGCAACACCTGCTATCGAGTCGGGCAAAATAGCGATCGCATCTCCCACTGACAAAGCAGCTGTATATCAAACTTTACTAGCTGCCGATGCCCTGCGTTACCTAACTTTGCAAGTTACTGCTAGTAAGGCTTCTGGGCATCCCGGCGGTTTCGCCAGCCAAGCAGAAGCTTATGCATCTCTTGTCATGCTGGGATACAAGAACATTATCACCGAAGTGGGACACCATGCCCCTGGATTTTATAGTGCCATGTTCTTGGATCGTTCCCTAGAGGACATGGGAATTTTTACAGTCCAACAATTGCGCGATCGCTTCCGAGAAAAGCACGGACTTTTAGGACACCTTTCCGGTTACATTCCTGGTATTCTCGCACCTGCGGGCCCTTTGGGACAAGGACAACACTTTGCAATGGCGGCTGCACTGTTACACAAAGATAAGTTATTCCCCTTTACGGTTGGCGATGGTGGATTGGGTGAACCATATATTGTCAGTGCGATCGCGCATTTCCATACAGCCTATCCTGCTGTCACCAACTTCTTGCCGGTATTGGTTTGGAACGGTTACAGCCAAGAACATCACAGCATGGTTTCCCTGAAAACCAATGAACAGATGCAAGCATATTGGCAAGGTAACGGTTTTGATGAAGTCGTGTTAGTTGATGCCAAAGACTTTGACGATCAAAACCAGCCAGGGGATTACGTTGATAGTACCGCCTTTTCTTTCGAGAAACGCCTAGCATTTACGCAAGCAGTACTTTCGGGTGTAGATAAAGCCGCGCGATCGGCATTGGGCGGTAAACTTACCGTCTTCATTATTAAACAACTCAAAGGTGCAGGAGTCCACGCGCGGGGTGCAAAATCTCACAACTTGTATCCCAAAGATACGCTAGATGCGCCGCATATTGTTAGCGCATTGCAAACCCGTGCTTTGTCTCTGGAAGCTTGGCAATTAATCAGAACAAATGCCGAACGTGCCGGTGGTGGCCCAGCAGCAAAAACTGTAGTTACAGAATTTGAATTACCATTACCAGAATTAGGCGAATTACCTTTAGAAGAATATGTAGTTGGCGGTGAACCAAAAGTTTCCACAACTGCAATGGGACGATTAGTAGGAATAGTTGGAAATAAAGATCAGAATTTCCTCGTCACCAACGCCGACGGTAACGAAGCATCTGGAATTGCCAACATCAACCAAGCATTAAAGATTATCCACCCCACAACCGACGATTTATATAATCAAGCACCAAATGGACAAGTTTATGAACCATTGAGTGAAGATGCTTGTGCCGGTTTAGCTGCGGGTTTAGCGTTAATGGGTGCGAGAACTTTGTGGTGTTCTTACGAATCTTTTGCCATCAACGGATTACCAATTTGGCAAACTGTGACTCAAGCAATGGCAGAATTGCGCCGTCAAACTCCCTCGACTATTACTTTATTCACAGCTGGTGCATTAGAACAAGGGCGCAACGGTTGGACTCACCAACGTCCAGAAATTGAAGCTTACTTTGCTTCGTTGATGCGAAATGGAAATGTTTTCCCATTATTTCCGCCTGATGCTAATAGTATTCAAGCTTGTTATGAGTGGGCGTTGAAAACTAAGAATAAGGGAATTGTGATTACTGCAAGTAAAACGCCATTACCAATTCGCACCACTTTAGAACAAACTCGTCAAGGGTTGCGTGATGGTGCGGTGTTATTACATGAAGTCGCTGGTGATAAACAAGTTGTATTTGCTGTGATTGGCGATTTAACATTAATGCCAGTATTTGAAGCTGCTGCTTTCTTAGAAACTGAAGGTATTGGCGTGAAGATAGTTACTGTCATCAATCCTCGGCAATTGTACCGTAGCCATGATACTGCGTGGGATACCTGCTCTGAACCTGAAGGCGGTTTCTTAGATGATGCCAAATTTGCCGAATTATTTGATGGTGATGCGTTAATTGCTGTTACTGGTGGCGCTGCGGGGATGCTAGAACCAATTTTGTTACGGAGTACAGCCAAGCGCGACACCTTTGCTTGGAAACGTGGCGAAACTACAGCCAGTGCTGGTGAGTTGATGGCGTTTAATGGATTGACTGCGGAAGCGTTGACAAAGAGGGCGATCGCATTAGTGCATTAAATAATGTTGCATAAATGCGGGATGATTTTATTGAATTTTCCTTTGCGTGAGATATTCATCCCTAGATTTAGCAACGCCCATTAAATAAAGCTGGAATTGTTTCTACTTTTATCGCATTTATACGTATAGAAACGCTGAAATTGCGTCGGAATGCGTATATTTGCGTTTTTTTATTGAAAAGAACTTAGCAAGCAGAAAAAATGGGAGTAGATTTGCTGAAATTCTTTGACAAAAGCTGGTTTTGGAGTCGCAAAAGCTGGTTTTAGA
>CAZZZY010000593.1:0-4434 GCA_964658545.1 uncultured Acetobacteraceae bacterium
TGAATAAGAGTCCCCTCGCCTCTTTTTGGTATCTGCCACAGGCGAATTGTTCTGTCATAACTAGCGCTGGCTAAAAGCTGTCCTTGGGGACTAAATGCTACTGAATTTACCTTTAATTGGTGTCCGGTTAGGGTGCAAATTTCTGTGCCAGTATTTACATCCCAGAGTTTGATTGTCTTATCCCAGCTACCACTAGCGAGAATCTGTCCATCTGGACTGAAAGCAACTGATTTTACAGCTTGTAAGTGTCCCAATAGGGTGCAGATTTCCTGTAATGTCTCAACCTGCCACAATTTGATAGTTTTATCATCGCCAGCCGTTGCAAGAATTTTCCCATCTGGACTGAAAGCGACTGATTTTACAGCTTGGGAATGTCCTGATAAGGTAGCTAGGACTTTTTGGGTATTTAAATCCCACAATTTGATGATTTTATCATCACTAGCACTGGCTAAAGTATAATCGTCAGGACTAATGGCCAGGGCATTCACACTACTCAATGTCCCGGAATGCCCAGTTAGGGTGTGCAAGCATCGCCAAGGAGGATTTGGTAATTTAAAATTTTGAGTTTTACATTCCATACCCATTGCTTGCATCACCTCATCAGCTGATTGAAAGCGGCAGTTAACAGCATTTTGCAGCAGCTTGTTGAGAATTTGCGCCAAGCGATCGCTAACCTTGGTAGTAAGATATTGTTGCCAAACCCAAGAATCGTTAGCAATATCAAATAAATCAAAGGGAGGAATCTGGGTAAGTAAGTAAATACAAGTTACACCCAAGCTATATAAATCACTAGCAAAAACCGCTTCCCCTCTAGCTTGTTCTGGTGCGGCGTATTCTGGACTGCCGATACTGGTTTCAGATGTTAGCCGATCAATTTCTGTGACAATTTTCGCCGTGCTAAAATCGACTATGACAAAATCCCCGTTCTTGCTAATCGGGGATCTACGGATGATATTGTGGGGTTTGATATCGCGGTGAATGATGTGGCGATCGCTCATCAACTGAAAAACTGGCAGCAAATCTTTTAACAGTTGCCAAATCTGAGTTTCATTAAAAGCGCCCTCCTCTTCAAGGACCTGAGCTAAATTAGTGCCTGCAATCAACTCCTGCACTAAATAAAAATGCCCATTTTGCTGAAAATAAGCTAATAAAGCGGGAATTTGGGGATGATTCCCTAATTCCTCTAACTTTTGCGCCTTTTGCTGAAAATTTTTAAATGTTTCAGATTCCAACGATAATTCTTGAACAACGCAAGGAATTGGAGGAAACTGACCTTCATCTACAGCGAGGAAGGTTTTGCAGAATCCCCCTTTACCAATCTGCTTGAGTAAACGATAACGTTCTTGTAAAAGCAAAATTTCTCCGTCAGAGTTACAACTTACCAGGACAAACAGAATTCGCAGCTACACAAACCAAATCCGTCCTTTTCAGTAAGGAAAAATTAAAGATTTGAAACCCACGGAGGTGGGTAAATTCTCGTATAGACACGCTTGGGTTAAGCATCTCTTTCTTCTCTCTGCGTCGCGCCAGTTGCTACAAGTCGGGGAACCCGCAAAGGCGCACTGGCAACTCTATTGCCTTGGCGGTACCCTGCGGTCAGCCGCTTTGCGTCTACGTTAAAAAATTGACTTTGGTAACAGAGTTTTAGCCTTAACCCAAGCGTATTGTCGTATAGACGAGGTTTCTAACCGCCCTTATCCCCTGGAAAATTCAGAACTATCGGTGGAAGACCGTTTTCTCCTGTTGGTTGGGCTTTGGTAACTATCGGTTGTGGATGCAAAGGTGTTGGTGTCAATTCCCCCTTACCAGTTTGATTCCATAAAATCATGGATAGTAACCCATCCACCAAGCCGTTATTGCTACCGTTACTACCAACTAAAACATCAGGAATTAAGCGGACATTGCGATCGCCTATAATTTGCATTAGTTGCATTGCTGTATAACCTTGCGCCCCCAAAGCTTCCACACCAGTCCGGTAGGTTTCAGCTTTGGCGTTACCTGTGGCTCGGATACCTTCAGCCTCAGCAATTGCCCGGAGTTTTATCCCCTCAGCTTCACCAGTCGCCTGCTTAATTTGGGCTTGGGCTTTTAGGTCAGCAATATGCACACTCTGCTCTGATTTCACCATTTCTTGCTGAATATCAGCCAGTGCCGTTTCCCGGACAAGCTGCTGCCGTTGGGTTTGAGCCATCTGCTGGACTTCATAAGTCTTGCGTTCTTCTTCGGCAATTTTCCGGTCTGTCTGGGTCTGCATTAGTGATGCTGGTGGCAGAATATCACCAATCAGGGTGTCGATCGCTTGCACGTCATAAGCGCGCAATGCTGTTTTAATATACTCAGCAGCCTCAGATTGTCGCTCACTCCGAGCAGTCAGAAAGTCTAGTACAGTATAGTCTTGGGCTGAGTTGCGGAAATAATTACCGATGGTCGGTTCTAATACATGATCTACCAGATTTTGCATAGCACCAACACGAGAAATTACCTTCGGGGCATCTAAAGCACCCACATGGATAATTTGTGCTACTTCCAAATCAAAGGCAAATCCATCACGCGATCGCACAGTTAGAGAAGCCAGTTTAGCATCATAGCTGTGGCGTTCTGTCCGACCCGACCAGTTTAAGACGATGTTGGTCGTTGGCACGAGTTCAATCTTCATAATCCGGGAATTAATTGGGTGCTTACCAGGATATAGGGGTTCCACCCACACACCCTTATGTCCCTGATTGACCAAGTTACCGTGGGTGAAAGCTGCACCACTGACATCTTGATGTGCCTTACCCACGAAAGAAATCACCACACCCACATACCCAATGGGAATTTCTGTCATTGGTACTTGTTCAACCTGAACAAACCAAGGATTCAAGTTCCAAGAACCAGAAAGTAGAATCTGCTCTTGTAAACCCCGCCGTCCTCCTCCCTCAATAAATTTATAACCATTTTGGAAGTTGTCATGTCCCTCAATTACAGGGCCTGCTAGTTCACCAGCAGAAATTGGTACACCATCTAAGGTAGTGACGATGCCAACTTTGTCAGAGGCCAGACTATACACCTGTAACTGTTCTGGAGTCATGCCATGAGTGGTGGCATTTGATGCCATGATGATTTTAAACAGGGCAGTGTTAATCCGGTACGTACCAGCCGTAAGAAAACCCATTTGCCGCCCTTTTTCCCCACCTTGGGTCAAGAATTTCCGAGCATCTTGGAAGTTGTCACAACTGACAATTTTACCCAAAATCCGCTCTGGTGGGTTGGATGCGCCATCTGCCGCCACAATCAAGGCGATTTCCCCTTGGGGAACGACAATTACCGACTCTTTCTTGACAGAATACTGCCAAGGCCAATAACCCCAGTGCCAACCAGGAGGGAGAGTATCTGCCTGTAAGCCGGCTTCTCCGTTAAGAGCAATCAGTCCACCGGCGGGGATTCCGCGCCCGGAAAGGGTAAATTTCCTCACCACAATGCCAACTTCGCGTTCGCCAATTACTACAAGTCCACCAAAGAATAGGGGGACGAATATGACTAAACCGCCAACAATGACGATGGAAAAAAGATTAATCCCAGCAGCTTGATATTGAATCCTGCTAGTTTGTAACTGGGCAATATTTGGTGTAGTCAGATTTAGCTGGACTGATGCCGAAGTAATTTCTTTTACAGTAGTTGTTTTTAAAGAAGTAGCATTAGCAGAATGAATGTTACCAGTCATCGCTAAGGTTGCTACGATACAGGCTGCAAAACGAGCTACCTTATTTTGTTTACGAGTGCCAAGCAAAAAAGAAAAGCTTTTCATAATCTGTGCCCACTTGGGCAACTAATTAGCTAATTTAACACTTCAGCAGGGCTTGACTCGATTTCTTAAACTTGACGTAATTTTTTTGAAAAATTAACGCAGTGTGCAACTTTCTCTCAAACCTAACCCCCAGCCCCTTCCCTACGTTCGCGCAGCGTCTCGAAGAGAGGGAAGGGGAGCAAGACTTAAAGCCTCTTACGCAAAATATATCTCAGACTCTGATTACTCCGTGTCCTCTGTGCCTCTGCGGTTCGTTATTCCGTAACTCTTGCGTAAGTCCTATTATTGAACTACTCCACCGCATAGGCGGATGGAGATTCCTGACATCTCGTGGTGACAGTGGGACATTCAAGTATCCCTCTAGACCCTCAAACTTTCCCCCATACCAGAGGCGTAGGAATTGGGCTTACTTTTGTTTTTGATTTAAGCTTTCAGAGTTCATCACGCTTGCCAGTTAGGTACGCTCTGCATTCTGATATTGCTTGTCAGTTGTTTAGGCTTTCTGCTTTTAAAAGCAGTAGTGACTTACTGTGCCGGAGTCTCACCGAAACTAGAATGCTTCAACACGTAGATGATTATTCGTACAAGCTCAGTCTATTTTAACATTTAAAGATGATTGTCTACAACGCTTGGCTCCGCAGACCGCT
>CAZZZY010000594.1:0-4431 GCA_964658545.1 uncultured Acetobacteraceae bacterium
TTTAAAGCAATAAAAGTTAAAATTCGCAATTTTGATCCGATTGATGATAAATACTTAAGTATGGAAGATAAACGCGGAGTTTGTCTATTCTTGGAAGAAGCTTTGTGTAATGTCGGCAAACATGCCCAGGAAGTTAAGCGGGTTGAAGCATCAGGTATTTATGGTTCAAATAGATACAAATTGTCGGTAAAAGATAATGGTTTGGGAATTACATCAAATTTAGAAAATAAAGGTACAAAGCATTCTAAAATCCTCGCTCAACAATTAAGAGGAGAGTTTCGACGCGAATCATTTTCTCCTCGTGGTACTATCTGCGAACTTAGTTGGAAACTTAAGAGAGAATTTGAGTTTTGAGATTTTGATCAAGAAAGAATTCAGGAATCATGAGCCAGAATTCAGCATGATTTATCAAGTTTCAGACAACCCTACAATCAACAGCATTTACCATGAGTCATCAACATTTGGGATTTTTGCAAAATAACCGTAGACTTACAAGCTTAGTTGTGGGTGTGGTTTTCGTCATGACAGCAATTCCAGCATTTGCTGAGTTTAAACCACGCGATCGCAAACCAGCTAGTGGATATTCCCGTGCGGGTGGTTCGCGTGGATGTTCAAATAGCGGCGTTATCCCACTGACGCAGCTTGCACCTCAGACATTTGTCGGGAAAACTGCTTCCACGCGTCCGATATTAGCTTGGTATATGTCAAGTTCCCAAAATGTGCGATTCCGATTGGCTGAATTTGATTCAGCCACAATCCCTAAACAAATTGGCGAAGTTAAAGAAATACCAACAATAATCGGGATTAATAAGCTAAAACTTCCCCCCGATTACCCCAAACTAACAGTGGGTAAAACATATTTATGGCAAATTACAATTGACTGCAAAGAGGACAAGATTATAAGACGGGCAGAATTTACTGTCATTAATCCTGAATCACTCGCTAAAAAACAATTAAATAGTATTTCAGAAAGCGTAAATTATTATGCTGAAAATGATCTGTGGTATGAAGCACTAGAAGAAGCATTGAAAGGAAGTAATAATGGTAAACTAGGACAGACCGGGGCAACTTTAGTTAAAAATCTTGCAGAGTCCGAAGCTGAAAATATTGCAGATCCCAAGTTTACAGGTACCGACATAGATAAGAAAAATGCTCAACAACGTATCGAATACCTCCAGAAAATTGCAGCGATCGCTAAATAGAAAAAGTGGAAGAATAAAAATGATTTAGATCCTCGATTTATTTAAGAAATCGGGGATATGGGCTGCGACTTCTGTTTAAGTAAATGTTATTCTGATGCAGGGTGCGCAGACTTGGAAAAAAGGGGATGCAATAGTTGAACCACAAGGACTTTATCGACTGGCTGATGGACGATTGGTACTCAGTCGAGAATGTCAGTGAGGGAAGATCCCCGAATTCTCTGAGAATTCGGGGATGTGTGACTTTCAAAGCCAATTACCGATCGCAATCATTGGTGCCCAATACGCAGGATTATCATAACTGGGATTTATACCTTCAGATGGTGGTAATTTTTTAGCATGAATCATTTTAATTTGGGCTGTTTGCAATGCTTCTGCAATACTCATGCCAGCGTTGCGGTAGTTGGTGTAAAATATTTTGACTAATTCAGATGTTGATTCATCTGTGACACTCCACAAAGATGCGATCACACTTTTAACCCCAACTTGCAATGCAACTCCAGCTAATCCTAGTGTGGCCCGATCATCGCCAACTGCGGTTTCACATGCAGTCAGTGTGAGTAGTTCGACGCTATCCGATTTGCTGTTGAGGTTTCGCAGTGAGTTTTCTAATTGGCTAATGGTAAGTTTTTCGTTTTGGCCTGTGACAATAAAGGTGTCTTCAGGAATAATGCCAAATTGAGCGTGACTAGCTATGTGAACAATGGGATATGTGGTTTTGTCAAGGGTTTTCTGAAAACTTTTAGAAGAAAAGTCCTGATCCATGAGGGCGGTATGATTAGGAAATATTTTTTCAATTGCACTAACCTCATCAGGAACGGCAAAAAGCGCATCAAAAGTCTTCCCGTCGATTGTGGCTTTTTGAGTTAAACCCAAAATTAACGCCTTTTCTGTCCTGCGATCGCGCGCTTTGGATGTGGTAAGTCGTAAACTAGGGGTTGTAGCAATTGCATAGGTTTCAACTAAATATTTCTGTTGTTGATTATCATAAAGTGCTGCCATTGGGACACTACGCAAAAACCCATCCTGAATAAATACCAAGGTTTTGACTTTCTCCGGTTTGATATCTTCAGCAAAGGGTCGAATTATCCAATCATAAAGCTGTGCCGCAGTTGTTGTATCGTAGTTAAATTCTTCTTTTCCTTGAACTAGTCCCGTGCGAAACTCGGCAATTTTTTTATGTAGCGTATCACTGCTAATTATTTTGCTTTTACTTTGTTGATTGGGGTCTTCAATCCACCTAAATTTAGTTGCTTGATTGGGTAACTGCAATAATATCCCGGTTTTGCCATCTAAAATTATGGAACTCAAAAACCCAGTATTTTTAAAGGCTACACTATTATCCTTAAGGAGTTCTGCCACCTGTTTGGGATTCAAGGCACTTAAAATGCAATCATTGCCAAAATAATTTTGTAATTCTGCTAATTTCAATGCATCGATAGTTTTAACTACTTCTGATAATTCCTTGGCGCGTCCTTCACCTGTAATCGCACCAACTCCTAGCAAATCAAGCCGCGACTGTGCCAATGTCCGATACAATGGTTGCACAACATCGCGGAAGTCAAACTGTACATCCCTTTCGGCTGTTAAAATATCGCTGCGGATATTTTCTAGGGTATCAAATGCTCGTTGATAGGATGCGATCGCTTCTTCTTTTCTATTCTGTTGATCTAGAATCCGTCCTGCTTGCCACTCCCACAAATATAAGCTATCTTTTGCACTCAAATTATCATCTGCTGCTAATATTGCGGTTTGAGTATATTTTAATGCTTCTGCTTCTTGCTTTGGTTGGCATTCCCAAAAATGACCCAAAGCACCGTTAGAATAAGAAAGTAAGCGATAATCTTGTAAGTTTTTACTAGCTGATACTGACTTTTGTAACAATCTTAATACATCTACATCTGGTAAAATCAGGTTAGTTGGACAGTATGTAAAGGGTGAAGTTCCTTTAGGATCGGACTGCAAGTATGCTAAATCAATTGCTCCATAGACTTTGGTAGGTGAATCGGGTAGAATTTCGAGAACTTTTAAAGCATCGTTAATAGTTTTGTTAAACTCCTCATGATTAATAGCTTTGCTCTTATTTGTCCCGAAATCCAACTGAATTAAATTTAATAATCCTCGCATCTCTCCTAAAGTTTGTTTTTGATTACTAGCAAATTGTGTACTTTCCTGAAAATATTGGTAAGCTTGCTTATAGTATTCTAGAGAATTTTTAGTAAATTCATTTTCTTTACTGGTAATACCAACTTTATTTGCAGACTCGGCGTACACCTCTTGCAATTGAGCGCGACTTTTGTAAGTATTACCCAAACTATTTAACACCAAAAAGTTATATGGATCGAGTTTGTTTGCTTCTTGTAAATATTTAATTGCTGTGTCATACTCGCCGATTAAGCGATATGCTTCACCAAGAATTCCCAAAGTTGCAACATGACCGCGTTTGTCGTTGTATTTGGTGGCAATTTGTTCAGCACTTTCTGGCGTGCATTTTACTTGTTGATTTTCATCTACCAGTTTGCCACATAAAAGTGCGATCGCTTTGCGTGGTTGTCCCAAATTGCTGTAAACTTGGGCTAGTTCTGACTTCATCCGTCCCACTTGCTGGATATTTTCTAGCGCGCCATAGTCACGAATTGCTGCCGATAGCGATGCGATCGCTGCTTTATTTTCTCCTATTTCTTGGTAAGCACGCGCCAAATTTTCATTCACAACCGCCGTAGCTGCTGGATTATTTTTATCTTGATTTAATGCCTCTTGCCAACTTTTTATCGCATTCAAAAAATTTCCCGCATCATAATCTTTAATTCCTTGTTCAACTAGTGCGGTGACATTTGGAGTTTGTGCAGATACGACTTGTCCAAACAAAAGATATATTAGTAATGTCGTCAAAAATAATACTTGAATAAATCTCTGATACCGATTTGGTTTTTGTTGTGGCTGAGTAGAAAAATAAATCAGCCTCTTGTAGAGGTTTCCGATCTTCAGCAACATCTGCATCCACCGACGCGCAGAGAATAATATTTTGAAAGATTTCTTTTTGGTGTTCATATTTATACGTATAAAGAGAATATTTAGCTTTTATTGTTTAAATTACCAGAAATCAGCAGAAAAAACTGAAATTTTTAAAAGTGTGCAATTTTCTGCAATTTACCTAAAACAGCAAGAAGGTTCACACCCAATACTGCTCGGTTAAGGAATTTCTTGGTTGAGGCAAGCAGGGGGAGCAGGG
>CAZZZY010000595.1:0-4415 GCA_964658545.1 uncultured Acetobacteraceae bacterium
ATTCAGAACTAATAGAAGCTTTATATGGAAAGCCACAGTAAGGACAAAACCGAAACTTCAATGATGTAATAGGTTCGTTACACTTAGCACAACTATTACGTAATGCCGTACCGCACAAGAAACAAAACTGCGATCGCGGCAATAACCAGATTTCTTCAAGAGTTGTTCCGGGAGTCCAGCAGTCGGGGCAAAATTTGAGGACATCGGTTGCAGACATGGGTAGACCCCGGATAACTGCATCAAGGTACTCAGATGGAACCTGCAATGCGCGAGCTAATCCACCCCGGCTTTTACTATTGAGCTTGGTAGTCATGCCTCGTTCAATCTTACCTAAACTTTGAAGATGAATGCCTGCCTTAGTTGCCAAATCATTTTGACTTAGTGAAAGGCTTGTGCGTATTCTTTTAACGTACTGGGACAGCGTTTCTTGGGGTTGGGGGGTATTGTCCATGCTTTTAATATGTACTAAAATATATAATTAATTATTTTATAGAAGTGTGTATTTAAAATGAATAGCAGTACTTTTAATTAGATAAAAAGGTGAAACGTGACAAGTACATTAGCACAAGTTGCTACAGCTTTCCTTTCTCGACAAGGATTAGCTGCTAGTACACTTAAATCTTATGAGCTAACACTACTATCTTTAGTGAAAGAGCATGGCTCCTTACCTATAGAGTTAGTAGATCGTCAACTCGTGAAAGACTACTTAGCTCGGTTAGATGAACTAAAATACACGACTCATAATCGTCACCAAGCAATAATCAGCGCTCTGTTTAATTTTGCTGTTGAATCTGGCTACATTCAATCAAACCCAGTTAGCCGTCTGAGTCTGAGGAAACCAAATCGAGAACGGGGAGAACACAATACAGATGAGATAATACGCTACCTCACATCTCAAGAATTGGATATTTTGTATGATTTGTTAAAAAAATCTAATGCCAGACTTGAGACGATAGTCCGCTTGCTGCATCGAAGTGGAGCTAGAATTGGAGAATTACTTGGACTGGAACTAGCACAAATTTTTCAGTCACAACGTAAATTTCAGGTCGTGGGTAAAGGTAATAAAAAACGCTGGTGCTTTTATAGTGAAGATGCAGAATTGGCTTTAAAAAACTATATAAAATATTATCGTCATCCAGCTTCAACAGCATTATTCACCGCCCAACACCCAACGACTAAAGTTGTAACGCCAGTAAGTTATGAAGCAGTAACGGCAGACTGGCGAGAATTAATTGACCAAAGCCAGAAATTGAAAGGGATTAGGTTGCATGATCTCCGCCATACCTTTGCTACTGAGCGGGTGGGATTAATGGGAATTGAAGAATTACGGGCGCTGATGGGACATGAAAACATTCAAACAACTCTCCGCTACCAAAAAGTAACTAGTGCAAGAGCAGAAATAGTAGCAAAGTTTGCTTTAGAGAATTTAACAAAAAGTATATAAAAATTAAGGAATATTTCTGAGTAATAAATTTACTAATACATATATTGACTAGAGGTTAATTATTACGGTACAGAGTAGGTACTCTACTCTTTATCAAGTGAATGAGGGTTAATGAAACGAAACTGGCAACCAGAAGAACTGGTGGAGTATTGGACGTTATTACCGAACGAATTAGTGCTATTAGTGCATAAAAATCCTCAAAATCGCTTAGTTTTTGCTCTATTACTCAAATTTTTTCAGCTAGAAGCCAGATTTCCAGAAACAGACCATGAAATTCCATCTGTAGTTGTTAACTATATGACACAACAACTCGGTATTTCTCCAAGTATTTACCAAAACTGTAATTGGCAAGGACGGTCGATAAAATATTACCGTAAGAAAATTAGAGAACTTTTTGGATTTCGAGAAGCTACTATCAATGACGCTGAAGAATTAGTAAACTGGTTAACAGAACAAGCGTTGATTTATGAATTAAAATTTGAACAATTAAAGTTAGCAGCTTTTGCTCATTTACGAGAATTAAAAATTGAGCCACCAACTCTTAATCGCTTAGAACGTATCACTCGCTCTGCTCTTCATAGTTTTGAAGATAAATTCTTCCAAAATACTGTTGCACAGTTATCTAGTCAAACACTTTCACAAATAGATAAATTCTTCCAAGTACATACTCCTGAGTCTGACTCCAATGAAATAGTATCTGAAAAGATTATTGAATCAGTAGAGCTATCAGTATGGAACGAATTAAAGTTAAATCCAGGTAGAATAGGTGTAGAAAGCTTCCAAAAAGAGATAGAAAAATTATCAATTTTGCGTCAATTAGATTTACCTCCTAATTTATTCACTAACATATCAACGAAAATTTTACAACAATATAAACAGCGCGTAATTGTTGAATATCCTAAAGATTTACGCCGCCATCCCGAACCAATTCGTTACACCTTAGTTGCTATTTTTGCCCTTTTAAGAAGTCAAGAAATCGTAGATAATCTAGTAGAGTTGATTATTCAAATCGTACATCGTATAGGAACAAAAGCTGAAAAACGTATAGACCAAGAATTGCTGAAAGACTTTAAAAAAGTTAATGGTAAGACTAATTTACTATTTCAAATGGCAGAAGCTTCTTTACAGCAACCAGATGGAGTTGTCAAAGATGTTATTTTTCCAATTGTGAGTGAAACGTATCGGCTCAATAAATAGGGGGAGCCGAGAAAAATAAGGAATGTTGGGAGACAGAACATAATAAAATAGGAGACATGACGCAAAAGCTAGATTCGAGTAAGAAAACGAGAGAAGAGATACTGCAAGCCATCGAGCCAAAAGAGATTGCAGACGAATCAATGCGTCGAACAGTAGAAATATTACTGAACCTAATAGAGCAACTACAAGCAGAAGTCAAAGAATTACGAGCAGAAAATCAACAGTTAAAAGATGAAAATAACCGCCTGAAAGGAGAAAAAAGTCAGCCAGACATCAAAGCCAACAAGAAAGGGGATGCTAAAAATCACTCATCAGAAAAAGAACGACAGACCCCAAAAAAGCACAGCAAAGGCAGTAAGAACGGGACGATTAAAATAGATAGAGAAGAAATACTGAAATACCCCCTAGAATTACTGCCAGCAGACGCAGAATTTAAAGGTTATCAAGAAGTAATCATCCAAGACATCACTCTCTTAACGGACAACATATTATTCCGGAAAGAGAAATACTACTCACCATCAGCAGGAAAAACCTATTTAGCCGAACTTCCTTGTGGTTACGAAGGGGAATTCGGTCCTGGAATAAAAACCTTAGTGATTAGCCTGTACTACGGGGGTAACATGACCCAAGGCAAATTATTAGAGTTTTTAGAAGATATTGGGATATCCATATCAGCAGGATATTTATCGAACCTACTAATTAAAAACCACGTTGATTTTGAAAACGAGAAAACAGAAGTATATGCGTCGGGACTAGAGAGCAGTCCTTGGCAACACTTAGACCAAACAGGTGCGCGGGTGGGTGGGGTGAACTACACCACTAATGTAGTGTGCAACCCAAAATATACAATCTACTCGACCACTGCCAAGAAAGACCGATTGAGTGTGGTGAAAGTATTGCAAAACGGACGAGAATTGGAGTTAATTCTCAATCAAGTCACAGATAATTTACTGGAGACCTTCCAACTTCCAGCTAAATGGAAAAACGCACTTAAACTATTACCTCAAGAAACTGTGTTGAGTGAGGCAGAGTTTAATGCCCTACTTGATACATATCTACCCAAACTGGGTTCTCAACAACGAACTCGGATCATGGAAGCAGCAGCGATTGCTTTCTATCATCAGCAAACTGATTGGCCAGTGGTACAAACTCTTGTTTGTGATGATGCTCCTCAATTCAAGCTACTGACTGATAATATTGCTTTGTGTTGGGTACATGAGGGACGACATTATAAGAAGTTGACTCCTTATGTTTCTTGTCACCAAAAGGCTCTTGATCAATTCTTGGATAATTTCTGGGATTACTATCGAGATTTACTCGCTTACAAAGATGCACCCAGTGAGGAAACGGCTGAAAAACTCCGGTCTGAGTTTTGGAAACTTTTTGACAGCGACAGTGGTTATCAACAGTTGGATGAGCGAAAACGATTAACGCTGCTCAAAAGTTCCGAGTTGCTATATGTTTTAGAGCATCCTGAATTGCCTTTGCATAATAATCCTGCTGAGTTAGCTGCCAGGACAATGGTACAGCGACGTAATATTAGTTATGCTACTCAAACTCTAGAAGGTACTAAAGCTTGGGATACTTTTATGTCCCTTGTTGCTACTACTCGTCAGTTAGGAATCAGTTTTTTTGAGTACGTCCGTGACCGCATTTCTCAACTTGGTCATATTCCATCTTTGGCGACTATTATTCGTGAGCAGTCTTCTCTTAATTCCTTTGGTTACTCATGGATGCCCCAATAACTCTTAACCCCGAAATATTGAGGGGATAC
>CAZZZY010000596.1:0-4410 GCA_964658545.1 uncultured Acetobacteraceae bacterium
TCTTATTTTCATCCCAATAGCGATAGCCCAGGTGATCGAGAAAGGCTTGCCATTCTTCCATTTCGTGGGGGGGAACCTGGATACCAACAACGATTCGTCCGTAGTCTGCGCCGTTGTTGCGGTAGTGAAAAAGACTGATGTTCCAGTCGGGACTCATGGAAGTAACAAACTTCATCAATGCGCCGGGACGTTCGGGAAACTCAAAACGGTAGAGCAATTCATTGTGAGCCAAGGGAGAGTGCCCACCCACCATGTGCCGCAAATGTAATTTAGCTAGTTCGTCGTCCGTTAAATCAAGGGTTTCAAATCCATGAACTTCAAAGGTTTCTACCATCTTTGCAGCATCGGCACGGTTTTGAATTTGCACTCCTACAAAAATATGGGCTGTTTTTTCATCGGCAATCCGATAATTAAACTCAGTAAGATTACGGTTGCCAATACATTCACAAAACTGGCGAATACTTCCCCGTTCTTCAGGAATTGTGACTGCAAAGATTGCTTCGCGGCGTTCGCCTAACTGGGCCCGTTCTGCCACAAAGCGGAGGCGATCAAAATTCATGTTTGCACCGCAGGCTACAGCAATTAAGGTTTGTCCCTCGATTTGTTCTCGTTCTGTGTAGGCTTTGGCAGCTGCGATCGCTAATGCACCGGCTGGCTCTAAAATGGATCGTGTATCCTCAAACACGTCTTTAATGGCAGCACAAGTATCATCTGTATCCACCAGAATAATTTCATCTACATATTGCTGACACAAACGGAAGGTTTCTTCACCTACTTCCCGCACCGCTACCCCATCAGCAAATAGCCCCACTTGGGACAAGCGTACCCGATGTCCGGCTTTGAGCGATTGAGACATAGCATCAGCATCTACTGGTTCAACGCCAATAATCTTGATTTCGGGACGCAATCGTTTCACATAAGCCCCAATACCAGAAATTAATCCGCCCCCTCCAATTGCGACAAAAATCGCATGGATGGGTTGCTGATATTGTCGTAAAATTTCCATCCCGATGGTTCCCTGTCCAGCAATTACATGGGGATCGTCGAAAGGATGAATAAAGGTTAAACCTTTTTCCACTTCTAATTCACGGGCATAGCTATAAGCATCATCGTAGGTATTTCCATGTAATACGACTGCTCCGCCCCTCATTCTCACCGCGTCCACCTTGACTTGGGGTGTGGTTATTGGCATAACGATAATCGCTTTGGTTCCCAAGCGATGGGCTGCAAGGGCGACTCCCTGAGCATGGTTCCCCGCCGATGCTGCGATTACACCCTGCGCCAATATATCTGGTGGCAATTGCACCATTTTGTTATAAGCACCCCGCAGTTTAAAGGAAAATACTGACTGCATATCCTCACGTTTCAGCAGGAGTTGATTATTTAGCCGCACCGACAGATTTGGCGCATACTCCAGTGGTGTTTCCTGGGCAACATCGTACACACGGGCAGTCAGGATTTGGATGAGGTAGTCGCAATACATGGGTGTCAAAGTGTTAGCAAATGCCGGATGAAAACTAATTTTACGTTACAAGCGATCGCACTGGTTTTATTTAATTGCACCTTCTTGAAGTTTTGAGTGAATAAAATTTAGAAATTACTAATACTGTTTGAAGAGAAATAAGTTCAGTAATTGAATTTTGTTTGTTACCTCAAATTTAGTGCGATCGCTGATAGATTGATTTAAAATAAAATAGTTTAGCCAACTTTCCGAGTCTTTAGATCAACACATAAGTATAATGTTGCTTATGAACAATAATTGATCGATTTATGATAAAGTGTGCATAGAAGATTACATTCGGCTGTGTAGTTTGTTTTTATATATACTTGTATTACAGACCTCTCCGGATATAAATCTCTACACCCCCCTGATTCTGGAGACATCATAATGTCAATTTACGTTGGTAATCTCTCTTATGAGGTTAAAGAAGATGACCTCCGGCAAGTTTTTGCAGAATACGGAACGGTAAAAAATGTTCAATTGCCTATCGACCGAGAAACAGGTCGGATGAGGGGTTTTGGCTTTGTAGAAATGGAATCAGACGCACAAGAAACAGCAGCGATTGAAGCCCTTGATAATGCTGAGTGGATGGGTCGGAGTTTGAAAGTTAATAAAGCCAAACCCAAAACAGATGGAGGTTCCTCCGGCGGTAGACGGGGTGGCGATGGTGGTTCCTCTCGCCGCTATTAAATTCTAAAACGAAGAATTTAACTCTAAGTCTTGAGGGCAGACAAGGCATCTGCCCTTTTTTTTGTACTTCCGTTGACTGGAGTAATTTACTAAAAACTAACCATATGAACCCAGAAGCTAAACATATTGTTAGCGAACTAAGGCGTGAGTTCTACTCTAACTTTGCTGCTGCTATGAATATGCCGGTCAGCATAACTGGTACATCTTATAGTAGTAATTCACCGATCGCATCTTGGATGGATCATAGGCAAAGACTGAATTATGTAAATGTATACGCTTATACAGCACCTGATGAATTTATCCCATTTCGCCCGTTCATTCTTCGACTGGCTATTAACAAGAGTGCTGGGAGTGTCACGACCTTCAAAAAAGGACAAGTCTGCCGAGGTCTTAATTTGGTGTGGGACTTTGAATTAACTGTACTACCAAAAGAAATCTTAGACTTTCTTCCCTGGATAGTTAACTTAGTTGAAGCTCATGACAAAGGTTCGTCTTTATTGCTAAAGTTGCCACCTCATTCATTTGAATTAAAAGTGCCAGAGGTTGGGTTATTAAATAATGCATGGACTCAGAAAGCTTGGCTCCTTGCAAATTCGACAATATCCAACGGTTAAAATTTAATTTTCATTCAACGGAGAGGGGGAGATTCGAACTCCCGGAGGTTTTAGCCTCATCCGATTTCAAGTCGGACGCAATCGACCACTCTGCCACCTCTCCAGTAAATCTGTCAAACTTGTGCATATCCCACTTTCAGACGCTATTCAGGCGCTTTTGTTGGTTAGCATTAAAGCTGACAGATAATACTATACCCTATCATCTACGCAGATTGCACTACTGGATGCGAATGTCTACGACACACTACGTGAACGCTCATACAAAATTTCCTCTTTAGCCACCTGGAAGTCATTGCCAACCCAAGTTAGGGAAACTTGCGAAACCACACCCGCCTCTAGAGTGACAATGGAAAAATTACGCAACTTCTCGCCACCATCTTCCACAATCCTGGGGACACTAGCCGCATTTAAGTAAATTGTTCCCTCTGGACTTCTAAAGACAGGTTTGCGCTGCACCTTCTTGGTATGGCGTAAATCTCGGTGCATATGACCAAATGTCACCAGGGGAATGGTTTTACCAGCAGTCAAGGCTTGAGAAATCGCCTCGCCAAAATCTGGATCGCCAAAGTCGCCACCAATTGGGTGCCAGTCTTTGCCGCAGGGGTCTTCGGGGCGATCGCCTAATCCACTAGGCCCGTTGTGACCCAAAAATATAATCGTCTCGTAAGCGGCGCTTTTGACTGTTTTGAAAATGCGATCGGCAGATTCTTCCAAACTCGTCACACCATAACGTTCTTGACAGATTTCCGCGAATTTCCACTCCGGGCCACCCCAGGTAAAGGGACGACCCCCCACTACAGTTAAATTCCAAGCGGGAAAATCCAGCTTACCGTAACCGACATGGGACGAGCCTAATAAATCGAGTTGTTCCTGTACCCAGTCTTCCTTAGAGCGGTCATAAGGAGCCTTTTTACGTCCCCATTCGGTGGCGGTGTACCAGGCATCGTGGTTGCCCATTACGGCTGCTTTGGGAATATCGAGGGATGCGATCGCTCTGACCACTTCTACCGACTCGTTGCCAAAATCCCCGACAAACAGCACTAAGTCAACACCCAAATGCTTGAGTGCAACGCCATCTTCCACTTCCCATTGGTCGTGAACATCTCCAACTACAGCAATTTTGAGGTACATAGACAAATCAACACAATACCAATACTTTCAGCCTTCACTTCCTTAAAAATGCTCACCTAATGCTCAATTACCCTGGTTTCTGTGTTTGAGCATGAATAAATAGCATACTTTACTACTCAGCGACTATGCTCAACTTTGGGAGCGAGAATCTACCTCTATCTTATATGTCAAAAGTTGTTAGAGAACTTGTTAGACAACTCTGAGCAATAGACACCCTTAACAATTCAAAATGACGCTCTCTACGAGACGCTAAAAGCGTAGCTCGCTTCTCCGTAGGAGTACGCGGACTCGCTCTAAGCGCAGCCATGCCGCAGGCTTTACGCTGCGCTAACAAAATTCAAACATTTTATACAGCCAGACACCTGGGGTTTCTACCTACCTTGGGAAACAAGGATTTTTTCTCGTGCGAACCCTACCGTGAACGCGCCACTTGCGGGCGAAAGCGCGTAGCGGGACGAAGTACGGTTTTGAACC
>CAZZZY010000597.1:0-4410 GCA_964658545.1 uncultured Acetobacteraceae bacterium
AAGCAGTTGAGGCAGCAATAGAGCTTTTATTATCTAAAGAAACAGAGGCAGCATTAATAGTGAGCTTACCACCAGCAGTACTGGTTCCCTGATTTGCGATACTAACTTGTCCACCATTTATTAAGCTTAAGCGTCCAGCGTTAATATTGACTTCTCCAGGGGAGCCACTGGGTACTGGAGAGGCTCCAAATTCTCTTTGTCCGCTGGTATCGGCTCTAATCGCGTCCGAATTTACAGTACCATTTATTTTTATATTAACAGCATTGATGCTAACAACTCCAGCCGAGCCAGATCCAAAGGTAGTGGTGTTAACTGTTGTTTGATCTCCGATTACTAAACTTGGTGTGTTAATTGTTAAGTTGCCAGCATTTCCTGCTAGGGCAGTTTGAGAAGCTATGTAGCTAGGAATATATGTTAAGTATGCTTGCCCGGAATTAATCAGTTCTGGAGAGTTATTTAACTCTACAGAATTAGTTGCATTTACAAATACATCTCCTCCGTTACCTGTTCCAAAGGTTAGGGATGTAATTAATCCTCCATTCTGACCCAATAAATCCCCTGTAAATACTGTGACATTTCCAGCTTTCCCCCTAGCGAGGGTGCTAGTAACGATACTACTCGTAATCAAAGGGTCAGATGCTAAAAATCCCACTAATTGTAATGACTTAAAGGCCTTTACATTTATATCCCCTCCTTGACCGACACCATACGCTCTAGCGCTGATACCTGCCCCTCCTTGAAGATTTAATTGCTGAGTCAAAATATTTATACTTGCTCCACTTCCAGAAAAAAGCGATTCACTACCCACAAAACTAATAAATTTTCCAACAGGAGCATTACCGATGACCTGAAAAGACTCAATAGCATTAATATTGATAGCTCCCGAAGCTAAAGAGCCTAAGTTTTGCTCTAGAATTACTGAGCCAGTATTTAAAAAGATAGACTTTCCCTCTAAGGATATAGAGCCGCTACTATTTCCACTAGTATCGAGTAAAGACTTTTGAGATAGATTAATGTCTTTAAAAGAAGACACTCCTTCGTAGCCTAGAGTCCACCCCTGAGTAATTGGAGTAAGACTAACGAAACCAGAATTAACAGCACCGAACTCAATTCTTCCTTGTTCAGCACTGAGAGTTCCACTTTCCACCGTTAGATTGCCGCCCACTAAAGCGAGGGTTTTGCCTGGTTGTACCTGTAAACCAGTTACGTCTTTATTTCTTCGATACGGCGAGATGATCGTACTTTGAGCAATTAGTCCAAGTCCAGTACCGTTGACTTGAATATCACCGGAATTCTCCCCAATCTGTAAACCAATAGGGCTAGTGATAGTTAACAGTGGAGTGGTTTGGCTATCATTTGTTCTCAATTCAAAGCCATCCATAAATTTAATAGCATTGGCTGTACTTGCAAAAAACGATCCCCCAATTTCTAGTCGAGCATTTTTTCCAAAAAGAATCCCATTTGGATTGAGTAAAAACAGGTTAGCTGTACCATTAGCTTTCAGGATGCCATCGATATTAGAAATCGAATTCCCCGTGATTCGAGTAAAGATATTTTGAATATTGGCACTATTATTAAAGTAACTTGTAGTTCCTGTTAACACAGAAAAATTTTCAAAGCTGTGGAACAAGTTATTTCCTTTTATAGTGCCACCGTCAATTTGGTAGGTATTACCATGATATGTTACTTGAGAATTAACAGGCAGTGTTTTATCTGGCGCCAACTGTGCAGTAGCGGGGAATGAAATAAGTAGCAGCCAAGATAAAATGCTACCTTGAAACCCCCGGAAGGGAATAGTATGTATTCTCACAAACTTTTTCTATCCTTCTAAGGGACGGGTGAAGACTTCTAATGTAAAATTTGTAAATCCAGATGTGTCAAAATGACGAATACCCCGCAGTAATAAACTAGGATTGACTAGCCATTCTGTTGCTAGAAAGAACTCTTTATTACTCTCTATGTGTTTGGGAATACTGATCGATACGTTGCTATTCAAGTGGAATGTCAAATAATCTATAGACAACTCCTCTAGTCGCATCCATGATGTTTCTACTGCGTTTGAAATAATCCAATTAGGCGTTATTTTTGTAACTGTCCCCCTCCAACCAATGAGTTGATTGGCTGTAAGTGATGAAGATTCTTCTTGAGCGGAACTTTCCACGTGTTCAGAAATAATGACAATATCTAATGATGTATCTTTGTTATATCTGGCAACTGCACTCCGGCGTTGATTTCCGTGTTTAAACCCAGTCTCGAAAAAAAACATTGTTTCGGGTTTGACTTCTGTAGAACCCCAGGAAAAACTGTCATTAAAATGAAGTGATTTAATGATCGGTTTTTGGTGAGGTCCAAAAGTTTCTGTCTTGGTTGTGCCGTCAGCATAAGTATAATGATTCTGGTGATTTACTTCGTTCCCATCAGCACTTACTTGAAAGCTTCTGAGACATTGGAACTGACGAATTATTTTTCCTTCTAAATCGTATATATTCCAAGTCCCGTGCCAATCGCCTATGGCATGGTGACGACAAAAATTTTCCCAGTTTTGAAGCTGGGCATCTGTGATGCTAGAACTCATGATGTTGATTAATAGGGAACTGGAAACAGTATATCAACGTTAGGGTAACAACTAAAGTCATAAATAAATTGTGACTTTGAAGCACATAACATAGATAAAATATTAAAAAGCATTGAACTGCACAAAGAAGTAAATCCTATATTTTTTACCATGTTCTTTTTGTTGAGTCAATTCAATAGATACTAAAAAAAACCTACAATCCGAGGATAAAGCGTTCTCACTTTGGATTGTCGTAGCGATCGCGTTATGCTCAATGCAAGCCTAAACCAACAAAAGTCAGGTGTTAGCGGGACAATTGAAGGTCGTTGAATATCTCTAGGGAGAACTCGCCAGATTGTCAGGGGATGTGCTTGAACCTACACTTTTATTGGTTTAGAAACTATGCCGAAAAGCCACCAAAAATATGCCTCTAGGCAGAAGCTTTTTAAAAAAGTTAGCGGTCATTAATCGGGAACGTCAAACAATTGTAGATTGCCGATAGCGTAGCGTTAGCGACGTAGGAGCGTCTTGTAGATTTGAGATTGACTACACCCTGCATAGTGGATGCAGCTTCTCTGATTTGAGATTGACGGTGAAGATCGGGATTATGATATCGTCTTGGTACTCATACGAAAAAATCAAGGTGTATGAATATACTTGAAATTAGTGTCCCCCTTGTAGCCAGAAGCCTTCGCTAGCTGATTGAGATTTTGTACGCCAGGATACTGGTGTCCGTTGATGATCCAAGTGGGAAAGCCAGGAATCTTGGCAGCATCGCACCAATCAGGATGAGCGTTTAAACCTCTTTTATCGCACTCCACCTTGATGTTATCGTTGATTATCTGGTATGCTTCCTTCCCAAAGAGCAACTTCTGCTCATGACAGTGAGGACACCACCAAGCGACGTATTCCATAATCTGTTGCACAGATGCAAGTATTAAGCGATCGCTTCTTTCCTCATAACTGTACTTTAAGATTGTTTTGCGGTTTTGACTCCTAACAAGCAGATAATAAAGGGTTAAGAGTTCTCGCTCATTAGGAACAGCGTTGAGAAACTTATCAGCTGATAAAGGCACAATCTTAGTAGTAGATGACGAAGCCAGCATCCGGCGGATTTTACAGACGCGTCTAGAAATGATTGGCTACAGTGTAGTTACAGCTAGTGATGGTGAAGAAGCTTTATCAGCTTTTCGTCTCTCGACTCCTGATTTGATAGTTCTGGATGTAATGATGCCAAAACTAGATGGTTATGGTGTCTGTCAAGAATTACGGAAACAATCAGATGTGCCAATCATCATGCTTACAGCTTTAGGAGATGTAGCAGATCGGATCACTGGGTTGGAACTAGGTGCTGATGACTACATGACGAAACCAATACTCCCAAGGAATTAGAGGCAAGAATTCGCTCGTTGCTGCGACGAAGAAACGATAGAACAACTACTGCTGCTATTTTTAATTTGGGAGTAATGGTTGTAAACAATCTCAAAATTGATACCAATAAGCGACAAGTCTACAAAGCAGGTGAGCGGATTCCATTAACCGGTGTAGAGTACAGCTTACTAGAGTTATTGATGAGCTATCCCGGCAAATCTTTCACTCGTAGAGAAATATTGCAGCAAGTGTGTGAGGTCATGCGGTGTAAAGCCCAGGAGTTAGGCCAGAAGATTAGGGATGAGGATGGTGTGGCGAATGCTGTTGAAGTTTTCCATCGGCATTTGGGTTTGATTGGGTAAAATCATTACACCCACAACAGCAGCAAATGTCACAAGTTAAAGTTGATACGGTTGTTTGTATCAACGGCAGTATACTAATGGTTTTTTACACGCCAGGGCATTGCTGGGAATTCCGTATCATCA
>CAZZZY010000598.1:0-4408 GCA_964658545.1 uncultured Acetobacteraceae bacterium
TAACTCTGCGTAACTCTGCGCCCCTCTGCGTTTAAAAACATTGTTTCTGTACCTTACCTAACTGGGAATCGCTACGCTTTTCAAACATCCTCTCAGAAATTTAAAAATCCTGAAAAAGTTGATATTGGGACATTTGAGGGCAAAAACTCAACCTTTAAATTAAAACCTAGTGTTATACCTGAAGCGAAACACCAAATCAGATGGCAATGCCAGGGTATAAATAAATGAATCGTGAAATTCCCAAACCCCGATTTCCAGAGGCAGCAATGACTGCCAGTCGTGAGGAACTATCGAATTTAGCACTGAATGTCATCTATGGGGATGTACCGACAGATTTGTCTGGACATCTGTTCATCATTGCACCTGTAGGCACTGTTGCTTCTGGGGGCTTACCCAATATTGATGGAACCCACATTTTTAACGGTGATGGGATGATTTACCGCTTAGACTGGCAAGCCGGACAGGTTACTGTCAAGACGAAACTGGCACGTACACCTTGCTATTACGCAGATCAGGCAACTTTTAAAAATCCTGCTTATCGCTCTCATCAATTTCGCGATCATGGCTTGTTGCGCTTCTCCCCTTCCTTGGGCTTGCGAGATGAGGTAGATATTGCCTTTCTCGCCTTTAATACAGCCACAGACAGCCAAGAGCGATTAATGATTACCTATGATGCTGGTCGTCCCTACGAAATTGATACCAATAGCCTAGAGGTTGTTACCCCAGTGGGAGGTAACACTGAGTGGAAAGCGTTTCTACCTTTTTCCTATCCTTTTCCGCCTGTATTGAGTACGTCTCACCCCACCTTTGATGGTAATACCAAGGAAGTTTTCTTAGTTAACTATGGGCGATCGCTAACTAATTTCCTCGAAAGTGCGCGTTTCATTTATGACCTCGAACAACTACCCCAGGAACTAAAGCAACTGCTGAGTGAGATCGCTCAACTTTTAGACAACAATCCTTTGCAGATTCCCTTGAGAATGTTCTCGAAGTTTTCTCAAAGTTTCTGGCAAAAATTGATTGGCTGGATCGAGTATTGGTTACAAATTGCCATGCCAGATTTTGTTTATCTGTTGCGGTGGGATGGTGTAGGTAAACTCCAGCACTGGCAATTGATCCTGCCAGATGGTTCCCCGGTGCGAATTGAACAAAGCATCCATCAGTTGGCAGTTACCAAAGATTACGTGGTGCTGATAGACACTTCCCTAAAGATTGGGCCAGAACAAATCCTGAATAACCCAATTCCCGATAGTTTGGAAACTGAGCGCCTACTGCGGCTATTATTGACGCGATCGCAGCAGCCCAATTCCCCCATTTACATAGTGAGTCGGGCTGACCTCAAGGCAGATGTAACTACTGTGGTAGTCCGCCCAGCCGTAATTCCCTTAGAAACAGTGCATTTTTTGACCGACTACGAAAACCCCGACGGTCAAATCACTTTGCACGCTGCCCATCTCTGCGCCACAGATATCGCCGAATGGGTTCGCAAGTATGATATCTCAAAATTCGACGCTCCTAAATCTGCGCCTCTGTGGTTGGGAGGAATGTTAGCTAATGGGCAAATGGATGTGGGTCGTCTGGGTCGTTATCAAATAGACGGTAAGACAGGTCATATCCGAGATTCCAAAGTAATTTACGATACTCGCCGTCATTGGGGTATCGGGTTCTACGCTTACCAAGATAGGCTGGCTTCTGGATTGCCTCCGAAGCGAATTGATCATATTTATTGGCAATCCCTCGGTTTTTGGCCAGAACTGCTGACTGAGTTTATTTACAACTTATACCAAGACTATCCCTACCGGGCTGTACCACTAAAAGAATTACTGCAACGAGAAGAAGCCCGCCCTTCTTCTTTGTTCCGGCTAGATACAGCCAAAATGGAGGTGGCAGATTTTTATGATGCGCCCCCAGATCACTTTATCAGTTCACCCCAGTTTGTACCGAGATTGAACAGCAATGGTAGTTCTACAGATGGCTATATCATCTGTACGGTATTTGGGGGAAATAGCAACGAAATTTGGATCTTCCAGGCCGATCAGTTAGGGGCTGGCCCGATATGCAAATTGAGCCATCCCCAACTTGATTTTGGCTTCACAATGCATACTACTTGGTTATCTGCGATCGCTCCTCGCACTGCTAGTTACGATATTCCCGTGCGACAAGACTATGAATCGCTACTTAACCAGCCAGCCATTCAGCAATTATTCACAGAAGCAGTTTATCCGCATTTTCAGTAGAAAATTTTGCGACTAGGGCACATTACTACATAGGAAGAAAGACTATCATGACTAAATTCTCTCAAGATGCACGAATTTGTATTGTCGGGGCGGGAGCAGCCGGTTTATCTACGGCTTATTTTTTGAAAAAGCAAGGCTACCGCAACGTAGTTGTGCTAGAAAAAGCTGGACGGGTAGGGGGATTGTGTTGTTCCATTACCTACAATTCCCGTTCCTTTGACTTAGGAGCAAATTATCTCACCCCTGCCTACAAAGAAGTCCTCAAAATGGCTGAAGAAGTCGGCGCTCCACTTTACACCGAGGGGTCAGGCCAAATCTACAACCCTTTTAAATCTCAACCGGGACAACCTGCCTACACCTCAATTATGAATGCCGTCACCGAGGGAACTGACCTAGCAACGTTTTTGGCAGCCGTTGGGCGCTTTTGGTGGGAGCGTCTTTGGCTAGAGCCAATTATTTCTGTTCCTGGGTTTGCCGGTATCAGTCAACATCCCGAACTCACTCAACCTTTTTCCCAGTGGTTAGCACAAAAAGATTTGTCATGTCTAGAAACTTTGTTTGAAATCCCCATTACCACGATGGGCTATGGCTATTTAAACGAAATCCCCACCGCCTATGCCTTAAAATACATGACTCTAGAAACCTTTTGGACTTTAATTACTTACGGTGCAGATTTACGCTGCGGTTGGCCTAAGCGATTTACTGATGGTTTCCAACGTTTCTGGGAGCTTGTTGCTTGGGGACTAAATGTGCGCTTGAATATTGACATCAAGGAAATCAAGCGTGGGGCAATTACACAGGTGCGGTTAACTGAACAGGAGCAGATTCTTAACAAGATTGATACCCGTGAAGAAGTTTTAGAATTTGACTATCTGATTTTAGCTTGTCCGTTGACACTGGATGTCCTCAATACTTTTCTCGATTTGTCGCCAGCAGAGAAAGACCTATTTGAGCAGATCATTCTCAATCCCTACAGTTTGATTACCTATCTGATTCCCGATCTGCAAATGCCAACCCCGGTAACTAATGTCATTCCCGTAAATGCGGTGGGGAATCCTTGGTTTATTGCTCAACAGTTTGCTGACAATGACCTGATTGCCTTTTACACTCGCCTAGACAGCGAGGGAAAAATTACTAAAAAAGATGTTCTCCAGCAAATTCAAAACACAGTAGAGAATTTGGGAGCGCAGGTAGGTGATGATTACTACACTTACGATAAGTGGCCTTACTTTCCTCACATTACCTCAGAGGCTATGCAAGCGGGATTTTACGATCGCCTAGAAGCCATGCAAGGTCAACGTAAAACCTTCTATGTGGGAGGCTTATTGAATTTTGAATTGGTTGAGACAATTGTGGAGTATTCAAAATGTTTAGTTGAGAAAAACTTTTAGTCCAGAAAACTTGTTTCTCTCTATGGATTGCTCAAGTAGTAAGCTAGTTTTCATGCATGGTTAAATATATGTGGAGGCGTTAACTTATGACCCAAGCCGAAACCCAAGCACAAACCGAACTAAAGCTATATACCTTTGATGAATTTATCGAATGGTATCCGGAAAATTCATTACTACGCTACGAATTACACAATGGAGTAATTGTCGAGATGCCGCCACCAACAGGAAAACACGAAGGTGTTGTTGGATTTTTATCGGTACAAATAGCGTTTCAACTTTTGCAGATGGGATTGTCATACCGCATCCCCAAAACGGCATTCGTAATAACTCCTGGTCATAAATCAGCTTATTCCCCTGATATCTTAGTTCAAAACTATGACAATGTTGTAAATGAACCATTGTGGGATAAGCAATCAACTCTATCAACACCTGCATCCGTCCCCTTAGTGGTTGAAGTCATTTCAACCAACTGGCAAGATGATTACTACAACAAATTTGGGGACTATGAAAAAATGGGTATTCCTGAATATTGGATTGTAGATTATGCTGCACTGGGCGGGCGCAAATTTATCGGCAATCCCAAAGTTCCAACAATTTTTGTCTGTGAGTTAATCGATGGGGAATATCAAATGACTCCGTTTAGGGGTAGAGATTTGATTGTATCGCCTACTTTCTTGCAATTAAATCTAACCGCACAACAGGTTTTTGACTCGGTATCGTAAACAAGCTAAGGGAGGATATATTCATTACAATCCTGTTTAAAAAGTAAAAAGTAAAAAG
>CAZZZY010000599.1:0-4408 GCA_964658545.1 uncultured Acetobacteraceae bacterium
GAATTGTACCCGTCCGCATCACAAACCTGACGATTACTGAAAAGCTCTATGACACCTCATTAAATCCCATTCACGCCGAAGCCCAACTAGGACTGCGGGTACTAACTCTGGAAGAACTAAACGCGATTTCTGGACAAGACCCGCTCAACGAGATCGCCAAAACAGCCTATACCTACTCCCAAGGACTACGTCAGGCACTGGCCCTCGCCAATCTAGCCAATGCTACAGAATCCATTATCGGTATGTTACCCGTGTAAAGCTTAAAGGAAGTTATAAGCATGTTCTTTCCCGGCAGTCGCTACGAAAAAGTAGGTACTTACCAATTGACCAGACCCAATGGCACCCTGATCACCGTCACGAAAGTTCCCCTACCGTCTAACCAACCACTCCTGGGGTACCACCGCCGCCTAGAAGGGCAGCGCCTAGATTTGATTGCCAATAACTACCTGAAAGATGCCACTGCCTTCTGGCAACTCTGCGATGCGAATAATGCCGTAGTTCCCGATGCCTTGGCAGCCCACGACTTAATCGGCATTCCAGCCAAGGGGAGTTGAGTCATGGCTAGCACCTTCCGGCTATTTTTCAATGGTACAGCAGCGGATGACAACTTCTACAATACGCTGTCCACCCTGGAAGTGGAGGAAAACATTGACCTGCCTGGTGCAATCCAACTCAATTTACCTGTTAGCCATTCAGGCAATGGCGACCTGACTTTTGTGAATGACACTTGCCTCAAACCTCTGGCAAATCTGGCTGTTGTCGTCATCCCTGACAATAAATCGGCTGAATGCATCTTTGATGGCTATGTCCTTTCCCATAAATTACACCTGGAAACAGGCACCACCAATGCCACCCTACAGGTATGGGGGCAGGATGCCTCCTGGCTGATGAACTTGGAAGAAAAAGTCCAAGAATGGGTGGATATCACTGATGCCAGTGTGGCTAATAGCATTTTCAGCACCTACGGTATCACCCCCTCAACCGACAATACCGACGATGACTCACCCTCCCACACAGAAGATGGGCATAGTTTGATGCAACGGGCTTCCGATATCCAATTTTTGCGTAACTTAGCTCGTCGCAACGGGAAATTCTGTCGCGTTGCCTGCACCAATCAACCGGGACAGCGCACCGGCTACTTTATTAAACCCAATCTGGATGGGAATGCGATTATCACCCTTACCCTCAACGACCCAGAAAAGTGGACAGTGAATGCCCTCGATTTCGACTGGGATATCACCCGCCCTAGTGCTGTAAAAGCTAGTCAAGCATCCTTTACTGATAGTAATGAGGATGGTTTCAGTGCTGACACAGGCTATTCCGGCTTAAAGCCGCTGGATGCCCAGAATCTAGCGGCTTTTGCGGGCAAACCCATGACGGTCATCCTCACAACCCCAGTGGATGATGCCGGGGAGTTAACGTTCCGCGCCCAATCCCTGCTGCGCGAAGCGGGCTGGTTTGTCCGCTGTGAAGGCGAAGCCGATGTCGCCAGACTCAATGCCATCCTGCGGGTTGGCACTGTGGTACAAATTGAAGGGGTTGGCAGTCTCAATTCTGGCAAGTACTACGTTTGGACAGTACGTCATAGTATCACCGCCGATGCTCACAAAATGAAATTCGTGTTAGTACGCAATGCTATGGGACCAACGCCATCCAGTAGCAGTGGAGTCTTGGGAGGATTGCCTTTATGAACGATCAAATGATGTTGGAACTGCTGGAACGGGTACGCAACCGTTTCTATGGCAAATACCGGGGGACGGTAACAGATATTGATCCAGGCACCTTACGGATCAAAGCCAAAGTGCCTGCTGTCTTAGGGCAACAAAAAACGGGCTGGTGTATGCCCTGTGTCCCCTATGCTGGTCCACAGGTTGGGTTAGCATTTTTGCCAGAGAAAGACTCAGGGGTGTGGATTGAATTTGAGGGAGGTGATGTGTCCTATCCTATCTGGACGGGGTGTTACTGGCGATCTGGTGAACAGCCCGCTGATGCCGCGCCTGCGGTGAAAGTCATCGTCACCAAAGCCAAGCACAAAGTTCTGTTGGATGACAATGCCGGAACAATTACAATTACTGATGCAAACAACAACACAATTACGTTGGAATCTTCAGGTATCACCCTAGAACGGGGCAGTCAAAACATCCAGATCAGTGATAGCGAAGTCAATATCAACGATGGTTCTTTGGAGGTGATGTAATGGCAGGACTGCTGACGACTTCTAGCATCATGATGTGTCCCCACGGTGGTATGGTTCAGGCAATTACGACTAACACTAAGGTCAAAACCACAGATGGCTATATCCTTAGGTCTTCCGATACCTTTACCATCGTGGGCTGCACCTTTACCCCCACAATCCCGAATCCCTGTGTGCGAGTGCAGTGGGTGCAACCAGCGCTGAAATCCCAGGTAATGAGTGACTTCACGCTGACTGAAGAGAGTGTTGGACTCTGTGTGGCAGGGGATCTAGCCGTGCAGGGATCTGTCTTGATTAACTATACCCAATCCCAGGTTTCGGGATTTTAGCTAGGACTACTTAGAGGAGCAAACCCATGAATCGACATGACTATGCCTTTCCATTCCGAATTAATGCCGTGTCTGGTCAGGCGGCGCAGACAAGTTATGAAGCTCACGTCGAGCAAATGATTCGCCAGGTGTTACTAACGACACCAGGAGAACGCGTAGATTTGCCTGAATTTGGTTGTGGACTGCGGCAGCTGATCTTTGCTCCTCACTCTGATGCTCTTGATACCACAACGAAGTTGATTGTGACGCAAGCGCTTAACCGCTGGTTAGCAGGGCAAATTCAGGTCCAGTCAGTAACGGTAGTGTCGTCGGCAACGACATCGGCTCAGGGACAGCTTTTAGACCAATCACAATTGGTGATCGAGATTGATTATGTATTGATCGAGACGCTTTCAAACAAGTCTCTGCAAGTACAGGTAATCTAACATGACTGACTCTAAGAATCGACTCGAAACGCTACTCGATCAAAAAAATTTTACTGGCATCGACTTTGTTGAAATCGTCAGTCCCGATCAGAAAACGCTGCATGTTCATTTTCTGAAAGACACCGTTTTGCCGCTACAAGGAACGGTAAAGGCAACGACTACTCCCGACGGCAAAACAGTGATTCCAGCCGCTCAAATTACTGGGGGCGAGACAATTCCAACAGTGCCAGTAAACCCAATTAATGATGCTACTGACTGGATAACAGACCGTGAAGGACGACCGATACTGATCTTAACGGTGGTTCAGCCGGGGGACTTTTCCCTGTACACGTTAACCTTAAACAGCCCTCGACTCGACCTCTTCTTTAACCAGTCCATCTTTTCATTTAAAGCACTCAGCCCTTCAGATTTAGACTGCGAGACTCCAACACCCGTCTGTCCACCGCTTCAGGAAGATATTCCACCGATCGACTATCTCGCGAAAGACTTTCTCAGTTTCCGTCAAGCCCTTTCCGACTTCTCTGTACTGCGCTATCCAGAATGGCAAGAACGCTCTGAAGCTGACTTTGGCGTTATGTTCATGGAAGCGCTGTGTGCCCTAGCCGATGACTTAAGCTATACTCAGGATCGGATTGCGGCGGAAGCGACTCTCGCTACTGCCACCCAACGTCGCTCTATCGTCCGGCACGCCCGCCTGGTGGACTATGAACCCAAACCAGCCACTGCCGCTCAAGTGCTTTTGCAGTTGGATGTGCTCGATAATGTCCCCATTCCTTCAGGATTTGCGGTGGCTAATGCTCAGGGTTCAGATGGTGCAACAATTAACTTTGAGATTGGAACGGGGCTAATCGACCCGCAGACTGGATTGCAGAATGGAACAACCTATGCAGTGAACCCCCGGTGGAATAAAGGTGAAATTCAGCCCTATTGCTGGGATGATAGCCAACAGTGCTTGCGATCTGGCTCCACTGACATGTGGGTTGTAGGACAAGGTTTCAATTTTACAGGAGGGCAAGCGCTTCTCATTGAAACACAGGGAGCCACTACACTGGACCCAAAGATTCGAGAAATTGTACATTTAGTTGACGGGAATCCTGCTATTGAGCAGACTGACTTCCTTTATAATCAGCAAGTAACCCACATTTTTTGGATAGCAGACGATGCCTTGAAGTTTAACCACGATCTAACGAAGACTGCACTGGCTGGGAATTTAATCCCCGCGACCCAAGGCAGCCGCGCTTCTGAAACCTTTGCTATCCCTGCCGATGAATCGACTCCATCAGCTGCATCGCCGGGACCCCTTGCCTTAAGGCGGATTGGAGCCAATGGTACGCCAAATTATCTCTATACCTTGCAGCAAGCACCCCTAGCGTGGCTTGCACAGGATACTGGGGATTTGCTGCCGTTACCAGCAATCTTACTAACGGTAACGCAGCAGGGTAGCGAATTACTTCAGCAGG
>CAZZZY010000600.1:0-4407 GCA_964658545.1 uncultured Acetobacteraceae bacterium
TCCTGTTTGTGCGGTTAAAACTGTACCAAGAGTGTGGTACGAGCTTAATTAGGTGAGATATATTGAACTTAGGACAAGTCTATTAAAACTATAACCATCGGCTTGCTTAATCATGCAAACCTTGAGACTTCGTAAGATCGGAAACAGTTTGAGATTGGTATCAGCTAGGAGAAGATTGCTTTTAGTTGTGGGACATTCTCGTAATGTTCAAGTGCCCCGTAATTTGAAAGCAGTACCGAGCAAATCTCAATTTGAAAAAGCTATGGAAGCTTATAGGCAAGTAAGTAGTAAGTATAGGAATGCACTTCGTGAGCTAGCTAAGTGAATGATATTTTTTGGTTGAGTGAGGAAGTCATTAAAGCTATGCACTCAGAACAACTAGCAGAACACGGCGGACTTCCAGGTATAAGAGACAGAAATCTGCTTTTAGCTAGTTTAGATAGACCAAAAAATTTATTTGCCTATGGTGAACCTACACCAACTATTTTTGATTTAGCGGCTGCTTATGCTTTTGCATTTGCAAAGAATCATGCATTTGTGGACGGTAATAAAAGGGTAGCTTTCGTTTCGATGGCTACCTTTCTTGTATTGAACGGGTATTCCTTAGAACTACCAGAAGATGAAGTTGTATTAATGATAAGAAGACTTTCAACCGATAAAGAGACTCAAGAATCAATAGCAGATTGGGTTAAAGAAAATTGTATTATAATCAGCCATTAATTTGTCGTAAAAGGCATCACCGTGCCAAAACGGGTAAATTGTACGCTTTGGCTATAAATCTAAATTTTAGTATTCCCTATACCATGCTAAAAAATTAAATCCCTAAGATCACATCCAATACGGTTCGGTTAAGCTAAAAACCAGATAAACTGAGGGTTATCACCCAAGTGTACTGAGATTGAATGCAACTTAAAGAATTTTCACTGATCTCGCCTGTAGTGGAATCAGGTACGGTACTCAAAGCGTTAGAAACAGCTATTCCAGCAGAGGCAATCTCGAGTGCGATGCCTGCGGCGGGCTACGCCTATGGCGATCGCACAAGAATTTTACCAACGTGGGAGCGAGTTTGATAGACAAGGTAAACATCAACAAGCAATTGCTGAATACACGCAAGCAATTGAGCTTGATCCTAACTACGTTGAGGCTTATTTTTATCGCGGTAATGCTCTAGCTTTAGAAGGACAACCACAAAAGGGAATTGAGGATTTACAGAAAGCTGCTGCGATTTTAGAATCTAGAGGACAATTAGAATGGGCGGCAGCAATGCGACAACAAAAAGAAATTATTCGAGAAGGCATTCAAGACGGTGAATTTTGATGAAAAATAGCAGAAATAACCTCTTGAAGGTATTGTCAATACTCATTTAGATTCGTTGCAGTGCCCCAGAACTTCTTAGTTCTGCTAAGGTTGCATTGCCAGTACAAAATAAAGCTGTTTCGAGTTCAGCAATCAGAACTTCCACCAACTCATCAACGGCGGCTTCTGATTTAACGGCGGCTTCTAAAAAAGGTCGGGCTAAACCCGCTAAATCGGCTCCTAAAGCGATCGCTTTTGCTACATCCAATCCGTTGATTAACCCGCCAGAAGCAATTAAGGGAATTGTCGGTGCGATCGCTCTAATGGAATTTAGACACTCTGCGGTTGGTAAACCCCAATCGGCAAAAGTTTGCCCTAAACGGCGCTGTTTATTATCTTTAGCGCGTTGACTTTCAACTTTTGCCCATGAAGTCCCACCTGCTCCGGCTACGTCAATGGCTGTTACTCCTGCGTTAATTAACTTTTGCGCCATCGCCCCAGAAATTCCATTTCCTACTTCTTTGACAACAACAGGAATGGGTAGTTGCTGACAAAGTTGGGCAATTTTATCCAACAGCCCGCGAAAATTAGTATCCCCCCGTGATTGCACGCACTCTTGCAGGGGGTTAAGATGCAAAATCAGCGCATCTGCTTCTAGAGAATTTACAAGATGCAAGCAATCATCAAGCCCACATCCATAATTTAGTTGCACAGCCCCCAAATTAGCTAACAACAGAATGTCAGGAGCAAAGGAACGCACGGCAAAGGTAGGGGCTAAATGAGGCTGTTCAATCACAATTCGTTGCGAACCAACTCCCATTGCTAATTGGTAGCGTTGAGCAACAATTGCTAAACGCGAGTTGACTAACTGCGCTAATTCGGTTCCCCCTGTCATGGAAGAAATCAGCAGGGGAGCGCCGAGATTTTTGCCCATGAAGGTTGTTTGCAGATTAATATCACTGCGGTTGATTTCAGGAAGACAATCATGAGTGAAGCGATAGCATTCAAATCCACTACTTACCTGCTGAAACTGGACATCTTCCTCTAAGCAGACACGTAGGTGATCAGCTTTTCGAGTCTCAATTTCAGTTACAGCATTGATTGATGGTACAGTAGTAGTCATAGTTGTTTCCTTTAGCGACTAATTATTGGCAGCTTAACGCAGATAGCCTCCTGAAACTTAGCTTGATTTTATCTATTTTCTCTGAATGCGATCGCTAATCCCGAAATATTTGTAGGATTGTTTGTTGTCTGACCTTTTTTATTTCACCGAGAATTCAGTTTTACAACAATTCCTAACTTATATTAATTTTAACGCATAGCTATATTGTGCGTGTTCATAATTTTTTTATTCAGCAGCGATCGCTGCTCTCTAATTAAAAAACTCCAGAAATGTTTGTGACAAATCTGGAGTCAGGAAAGATACGCATTTACCTACATCAATATTTCCTTGTGAGAACATCCTACGTCATCAGGGAATACACTCAAATCAATCAAGAATGTCTGAGGATTAACTGCTTGCTTTACACAACTTTTCTGTTTTAGGACTTACGTACAACAGCCCCAGATTATCTGAGGCTGCTTTGCGAGAGTTGTTTGATAGGAGGGGTACATCAACTGTAATTACTAATTCGTAATTCGTAATTAAACCGATAGCGCAGCGTCAAACCTGCGGCATGGCAACTCTTAGAGAGCGTCGGGTCAGAGTCCCCGACCTGTAGAGGTCGTACCGTTACGAATTAGTAATTACGAATTAAGAATTGTTAACAAAGTGATGCCCTGTGTTAAATATAGATAATTCAGTATGCATCTCTATTCAGCCATGTTTTGGCAGATCAGGATGATTGGGAAAATTGCGGCCGCTTTTTCCAAAAAGAAACTCCAGATGCACTTAAGGCATTCTGGAGTAGTAACAGGTTTCTAACATCAATCAATTTTTACCTATGCGATCGCTAGATGTCGTTGGGGTATATACTCAAATGTATTTTATGTCTACTCATCCGCAAATCGAACAACAAATTACCAAGCCCCTTCGGGGCGGGAACAGGGAACAGGAAAAAGAATTAGCACCGAATGTAGTGGCAGTACTATATAAACGCGAAACTATCTCTTCATTGGTGGATGTGCAATGATGCCTGTACGTCAAACTTTATCAAAGCCTGATATCCAACTTTCTTATTTAGAGTGGAACCAAGGTCAAGAACCCTTACTGCTGTTACACGGCTTAGGGGATCATGCTTTAGTGTGGTCTAGTTTAGGAGACTACTTAGCAGCAGACTACCACATAGTCGCACCAGATATGCGCGGACATGGCGAAAGTAGTAAGCCTGAGAGAGATTATACTTTTGAAAGTGCGATCGCAGACCTCGAAGCACTAATGGAGCATCTCGGATGGACATCTGCCCATATTGTCAGTCATTCGTGGACAGGCAAATTAGCTGTTATCTGGGCAAAGCAAAACCCAAAGCGTTTGCAGAGTATAATTCTCGTCGATCCAATTTTCATCTGGAAAATGCCCAGCCTTTTCAGGCTAACCTTTCCCATGTTGTATCGCTTCTTGCCTTTTCTCAAAAGCATGGGCCCCTTTGCCACCCATGAAGAAGCCGAACAACAAGCACGGCAGTTAAAGCAATATCAAGGATGGAGTTCCTTACAGCAGCAAGTTTTCCAAGCAGGAATTGAACAAAAACCCGATGGTAGTTGGGGCAGCAAATTTACCATCGCCGCCCGTGACGGGATTTTTGAAGCAGTTATGGAAGTGCCTGGTTTTACAATCCCCCTTGATACCCATGCCCTCTTTCTCCAACCAGAACAAGGACTAAATCGCCAAAATTGGCAAATCCAACCCTACAAAACCTATCTCAAAAAACTACGCATCTACCGAGTTCCTGGAAATCATTGGCCATTTTTGACACAACCAGAGGCATTTAACCAAACTGTAGCAGCTTTCTTGGCAGAACACAGATAGAAAATCTCATTATTATTAGACGGGATTATCACACAGCAACAGAAGAATTAATAGGAGCGATGTCTAGCGATATAGCGTTTCCTAATCAGATGATGTACATCATAGTCCCCTCTCGAAGAGCGGGGAGAGGGGTCTGGGGATGG
>CAZZZY010000601.1:0-4390 GCA_964658545.1 uncultured Acetobacteraceae bacterium
TACTTTATAGTACGGCTGTATTTGCGATCGCGGCTACTATTCAGAAACTCTCTTTTGTTCTAAATACTGCTGATGCAATTCTCCATAATTCTCTAAATCATCAATTGACTCTGGGGCTGGGTGTAGTTGGTTGTCAGGATTGCGAAAGCGATCTAAATAAACGGATAGCGCTGTTTCATCGTTTCGATTCTCAAGGATATATCTACGTAGCTCGGCTCGACTCATTTGTATGAAGTTAATTTCATGTGTCATACATACCTCCATAATCCATTAGGATAAATTTCTATTTCAGTTTCTTCTCCAGCTAAAATCACTACATTTTTAGTGCGTTTATCTACTGTGACTAAATATATTGGCAAGTAAAGAGAAGTGTTGCTATAGCACAAGATAAAACACGTTTTGAGTTGCTGGTTTGTTGGCATAAAAGTATTTACTTGCCTGCCTCAATCATTTTGGCGATCGCCTTTTTATCAAAACAGTCTAGATAACTGACCAGTTCTCGAAATTGCTGGTATTTTTCCTCAGCATAGTTATCTGGTGTAAAGCCCAGAACTTCACAGAATTTCAAATAGTCAGCCCGCCAATTAAAGTTATTTAGTGCAGCAGTAAAACTTTCTACTGCCTCTAGTGTCTCTGGCGATACCTCTGGCTTTTCTGTTTCGTAGGCTCCTCCTAGCGCTTCTGTCATGCTGGTTCCTTATCATCTTCTTTAATGTATTTCTCCATAAAAGCTGCAACAACATCACTCATGGTTTTACCTTGAGTGACGCATTTACCTTTAAATTTTTGACGTAATTCAGGGGGAACAAAAACTCTAATCTCGGCCATATCTTTTTTGCTCATCCAAAATATAACTCCTATTTGTCCACTATATCCAGTACGTCACACAAATAACCTATATAACAATCTTATCCTGTTGGACATTGACATAAGTATGTCAAATATATCCTCTAGTGGATATGGTGGATATAATTGCTATACTCAGCTTAAAGAAGCAATCGATCAACAACAAGCCACTAATTAGCGTCCTACGAGTACCCCAACGACTCACACAATAAGGGGTTTAGCGATTAGGAGCGACATTGTGATGTGTACTTATTGTGATTGCTAGCTAGTTAATATCTGATTCACATTGATAACTGTAGTAAACCCATGAAACCTAGACGGAGCAAACATTCTACAGATTTAGACTCATTCCTTGATTTCCCATCTACCAAGACATATTTAGCTGAGGTCTTGGGTGTTAGCCGTTCTACCTTGGTCACTTGGGAGAATTTAGCCTTCTGGAGAATTCCCAGTTTCAGAGATGCCTATCCCAAAAACCAAGATGGCAGTTATGACCGGGAATCACCCTTATCACCCTACCAAGCATGGGTCTTAAGCCGTGTAGGGCGATTAATGGCACAGCTACGACGCGGCGAACGGGTGAAGCAGTGCATTGCCAAAAACCCCAACGATTTTTCTAGATACCGCTATCAGCAAGCATTCGGGCAAATCCAAAAATTACAAAAGGGAGCGTAGTAAATCATGGCAACACGGAAGAGAACCACAGCACCAACAGCAGACACAATCAGCATTCATGATGCTTGCCTAAAATACATGACCACGGAACAAAGCTTGAGACTGGCTTTAAGCCATATTCGCCCCGATGATTTCGACACTTTAAAGGCAATTTCGGAATTGGATTTAGAAGCGATCGCGTCACACTTCCAGCCAAAATTGCCAGAGGTGGCTAGCAGTACCTCAGAGTCACCCGAAAATTTACAAAATTTAACACAGCAAGCATCTGATCCAGCCACAGAACAGCCACAAAATACCCTTTCCTTAACCCAACAACAGCAACATCTAACAGCCCCTACCCAATCCCCAAGCAATCATGCTCAACTTACGCTAATAGACCAGTTAGCGAAACAGGCGGGGCAAGAAATTGAATTAGTAGACGCGATAGCCCTTGTCAAAAACCAACTAATTCTAAATAACTTGGCTGTGCGAGATGCCGAGCTAGCAGAGGGTATCAATCAGCACTGGCAACACCAAAAGCAGGGATATTTGGGAGCGATTAGAGATTTGGCCAGTTTGGCTAAAGAACCAGTGGCAATTACCCCAGACACTACAGACTTACCCGCAGAAGTTGACCAAATCATCGCTGAATTAGCAAAAAAGTTAATCGTGTGAGAGCGATCAACATCCTGTTATCTCCTCTCGACTTCGTTAACTGGTTATTAGAAAGAGTACTAACACCATGACTTTTACAATTTCCGGCACCCAAGCAGAAGTAAATATGAGCGCTAATTCCCTACCAGAGCTAGTTTCTCAAGCTCTGGAATTACTTGGACAAATCCGCCAGCATCCACAGTTTAAAGGCTTGCGCTTCGATTGTGATGTGGCGATCGGTGACGTAAAGCAATATTTCAACTACTTGGAATGGGCTGCTACTGCTGATTTAGAGGTATCTAGGTTTGAAGGTTTTACAGAATAATTATCGCACCACCGGACAAAATAGACGCTCTTGAAACGGGTAATAAAAAGGGATGTTGCCAGCATCCCCCGTTAACATTTGTAAAATCCCATCCTGGGAATGTGTCTTAATTACTCAGCAATTATGCCATATCCCTACTTATAGAAAAAAGGTTTATGGATGATTTAAACAGCCAAATTCAGGATGCAAAGACGGACGAAACAGAGCTAAAAAAAGTCCTCAAAAAATACGATTTAGATGAGGAATTGGCGCTTGAGTTTAGCGAAATCGACAAAGCATTTAGGCAATTAGAAATTAAATACCAATCCCTACTCAACACCAGAAAATTTTTGAACAATGGCTAAAATCGACACTACAAAAGCAGCGGCTCAAGCTGTAGCAGAAAAGCTGGCAAGAGGTAAAGTCAACTCAGCATCTAGTACTAATTCCACATCTGCCACATCTAGCACTGTTCCCATAGATAGCCGCATCCCTGGCTTACTAACTGTCACCCCTGACTTAGTACCGGGAATGATGCCATCATTCCAGCCCAATCAGTATCATATTTCAGACCCTTTAAATCCAAACGATACTCTCCCACAGGCAACTCAAAGCCAGTTTGATAAAGGGATGAAAATTTATGAGGGAGCAACACGAGCGCTCAAATTGACGGGGGCAGCGCTTGACCTGACACGCGAGAAATTTACTGTAATTGGTAAACACTCAAAAGCTTTTGGTGCTGGCATCCAAGCGGCTACCGAGATTGAGAAAGTCAAGGGTAACTACCTTGACTATTTGAATCAAAAAGAGGTGACTACCCAAAAATCAGTTGCTTTCGATGTCAGCCAAGTAAAGACGATCGCTGATACGAATATCTCGGTTTATAGCAAAGATGAACTAAACCAAAAACTGTTACAAGCACAAATAAAAGCTGAGGAATTAAGGCTAAGAACTGTTGAGTCGCAAGGGAACTTGGCAAGCTTTAAAGCACAGTTAGGTGATTATCTGGAGGTAAAATCATGAAATTATCTCACAGCTTGGGGCTAAGTGCTTTTAGCTTGTGTGCTGGGTTGGCGGTTGCTTCTGGAGGTTTCACTAACGATATAGCCAAAGTAATGTCTATGCTTGGTGTGGGAGCATTGCCAGCAAGCTTTATTACCTACTTGATCGCGGATACTAAATCACAAAGACTATTAAACGATGCTGAAAGTAAAAATCAAAAAGCAGGTGAAACACTCCATAAAATAATCAGAGAATTCGACACTTGTAAGTCAAAGTTAGCCAATGCTAGCAGCCAGCTAGAATCCTTGAAAGATGAACTCAAAGAAGCGAGAAACACTATCAACTCTTTAGGTAACAGCAAACTAGAAAACACGGGTTTAATCGCTCAACTGCAAGCTAAGTTAAATCAAGCGTTTACCCAGTCACAGCAAGAGAAACAACGTATTGAATATTTAGAATCCGAATGTGAGCAATGGGAATTTAACTTTAAATCTCAGGTAGAGACTGAAGCTAATCAGCGCTTTCAACTTGCTAAGTCTCAGGAGTTAGAGAAAATCTATACTGAGCATGACTTGATAACCAGTGAAGCTATGCAGTTATTCAGACGGCTGCAAAACTGGGGTGAGAAAGTGGCACACGGTCATCAAAGTAAAGCTGAAATTATCAAGAGTTTGGCAAGTAGCTATAACGAAAATTTGGATGAGGTTGGGGAAGCGATCGCACATGAGCGCCAAAATTATCTTCTACAAATCGAGCTACTAAACGAACGTGTAGGACAGCTACAGCAACAATTGCTTGGTGATTTAGTTGAACCCGTTTATGGTGACTTTGGCTTTGATATTAACGGGAAAATTGCCAACGAAGTAGCGCGTACTTTGTTTAGTGATCTCAGGCTAGCTTTAAGCGTTAAAGGGTTCCAGGTGAAGCCTG
>CAZZZY010000602.1:0-4374 GCA_964658545.1 uncultured Acetobacteraceae bacterium
GGTAGGATGTCTAGCAATTTTAAATGGGTGGCTTATTTCCGCCGTGACGTACTAGCCATTCTAAATCAACGAAACGTTTATACTGTATTCATTTTGAATGCGTGAATTTTGAATTCCGCCTTGCGTACTAGCCCTTTCAAGGTGACTTGTAAAATCTCCTTTTTTCTCTCTGCGCCCTCTGCGTCTCTGCGGTTTAGCAGTCTTTTATATAATCCAATCCGCTTGGGTTAAGACTAAAACTCTCAGTAAAAGTCAATTTTTTTAACGTAGACGCAAAGCGGTTACTCTCCGAGTTCTCCAACGGAGTACCCACAGGATACCGCCTTCTCTACGAGAGGCTTCCGCCAACAGGTAGCGTCTCGTAGAGAACGACGCAAAGAGAAGAAAGAAATGCTTAACTGACAAGGGCGCTAATGACTGCTTACTAAACTTAACTCAGTTTTTTTTTCAGGATCAGCTTCGGCACTATCAGCTTCAGAAGGCGGAACCAACTGCCAGAATTTCGGCAAAAATTCTGGCCAGTTTTGCAGAATTTTCTTCGCCTTTGGTGAACCAGTGCGTTCTGCATGAGTTTGGATTAACTCTTGCAGTTGTTTTGCACCTGCTTCTGTAATCACCCTTTGCATTTTGACAATTTCCGGGTTGACTAACTCACGAAATGAGTCGTTTTCATCCAAGAAGTATGCCAGTCCACCAGTCATTCCAGCTGCTACGTTACGTCCTACTTTGCCGAGAACGACAATCACACCACCAGTCATATATTCGCAGCAGTGATCCCCAGCGCCTTCAATCACTGCGATGCCTTTGGAGTTTCTCACAGCAAAGCGCTCTCCGGCTAGACCGTTAGCCAATAACATCCCACCAGTCGCACCATAGAGGCAGGTATTGCCAACTATGACGTTTTGTGATGCGTTATAGGTAGCATCAGTTGGAGGTTTGATGATGATTTCACCACCATGCATCCCTTTACCTACGTAGTCGTTTGCTTCTCCTTCCAGGGTCAGAATTATGCCAGGGAGGTTGAACGCACCAAAGCTTTGCCCAACACTACCTGTGAAGTTGAGATTAATTTGTCCTTCAAAGTCACTATCACCGTATTGAGAAGCGATCGCTCCTGCTAATCTTGTACCTACTGTTCTGTCAGTATTGACTATAGGGTAAGTCTTGGTGACAGTAGACTGATCCCTAATGGCAGCCTGAATGTCGGGATCGGCAAGGAACTTGTCATCCAAAACCACGCCGTTGCTATGGACTTCTTCATGCACTAACCAGCTACGGTTGTCTCTAGTATCTGGCAGCTTAAGTAAACAATCCAGGTTTAGCGATCGCGTTTTGGTAATTTTTGCCTCCTGGCGCAGTTTCAACAAATCTGCACGTCCAATAATTTCTGACAAAGAACGGTAGCCAAGTCCTGCTAACAAACTACGCACTTCTTCGGCAATGAAGTAGAAGAAGTTGACAACCTGTTCCGGTATTCCCGTAAACCGTTTGCGGAGTTCTTCTTTCTGGGAAGCGACACCCACGGGGCAATTATTCGTGTGGCAGATCCGCGCCATGATACAGCCTTCGGCAATCATGGCGATGGAACCGAAACCGAATTCTTCAGCGCCCATCAATGCACCTATTACCACGTCCCAGCCACTCTTCAGACCGCCATCTAGGCGTAAAATTACGCGATCGCGCAGGCTATTTTCCATCAAAACCCGATGCACTTCACTTAAACCTAATTCCCACGGCGAACCAGCGTGTTTAATCGAACTAAGTGGCGATGCCCCCGTACCACCATCATGACCAGAAATTTGGATGATATCAGCGTTTGCCTTAGCTACACCAGCCGCGATCGTGCCAATGCCAACTTCTGAAACTAGCTTCACCGACACCTTTGCTTTGGGGTTAATTTGGTGCAGATCAAAAATCAGTTGTGCTAGGTCTTCAATAGAATAGATATCGTGATGCGGTGGTGGCGAAATCAGCGTCACACCTGGCTTCGAGCGCCTTAACATCGCAATGTATTGGCTCACCTTGGGGCCTGGTAGCTGTCCACCTTCCCCAGGCTTGGCACCTTGGGCAATTTTGATTTCAATTTGTTTGGCATTGACTAAGTACTCTGGCGTGACACCAAAGCGTCCCGATGCAACTTGTTTAATGGCACTATAGGCTTGATCGCCATTCTGCAATCCTTTTAGATGAGGTAGAGTTGGCGAGTGACCAGACTCGTCTACATCATCAAGAACTTTATAGCGCACTGGGTCTTCGCCGCCTTCTCCAGAGTTAGATTTACCGCCAATGCGATTCATGGCGATCGCTAAAGTTTCATGAGCTTCTCTTGACAAAGCGCCTAAAGACATACCGCCGGTGCAGAAGCGTTTGACAATCTCAACTACCGACTCTACTTCTTCTAGAGAAATTGGGGTACGCTCGCCTTGGAAATCTAGCAAGTCCCGCAATGCCGTTACTGGTCTGCCTTGGAGGTGTTTTTTGTAAACTTCGTAGTGGTCGTAGTTTTTGCCATCTAGAGCCTTATGTAGCGCCTTGACCATTTCGGGGCTATTCATGTGGTACTCGCCGCCAGGACGGTACTGCACAAAGCCCAGGTTTTCTAACTTCTTGGTCATCAGTTCTGGGAAAGCTTTGACGTGGAAGGAAAGTACTTCATCAGCGAGTTCGCTAATACTCAAACCACCAATGCGGGAAGTCGTACCACGAAACCCTAGTTCGATTAAATCTCCACCAATGCCAATAGCTTCAAAGATTTGGGCTGCTTGATAGCTGGAGAGCAGAGAAATTCCCATCTTGGAGAGAATTTTGAGCAAACCTGACTCTACGGCTTGGCGATAGTTGCCTAAAGCTTGTTCTACGGTGAGGGTGGGAATTTTTTGCACTCCCATTAACTTTTGGGTTTTGGGATCAAGGCACCAATCACGTACTGTATCTAAAGCCATATACGGACAAACTGCACCAGCGCCGTAGCCAATAAGACAAGCAAAGTGATGAGTACTCCAGCATTGGGCAGTATTGACAATCAGGGATGTTTTCATCCGCAACCCTTCCCGAATCAGGTGATGATGTACAGCACCCACTGCTAACAGGGGAGGAATGTAGGTATATTCTGTGCTGATACCGTCATTTACCTGTTGGCGATGCCCACGGTGGGCATCGCTTAAGATTAAAATCCTTGCACCGGCCCGGACTGATTCAGCTGCTTGTATTTGTAAAGATTGCACTGCGGCTTTCAATCCTTCTGGGCCGCTGGCGATCGCAAATAGGGTTGACAACTCAGCCGTGGCAAATCCTGACAGCTTAATCGCCTCTAATTCAGCATCTGTTAACACTGGCGATTCTAGTTTCAATCTCCGGGCATATTCTGCCTTGGGTTCTAATAAGTTACCCCGTTCACCGAGTTCGACTTTCAAAGACATCACTAGCTTTTCCCGCAGGGGATCAATCGCTGGGTTCGTCACCTGAGCAAAGCGCTGTTTGAAATAGTCATAAAGGAGGTGGGGCTTGCTTGACAGCACTGCTAAAGGAATATCATCTCCCATGCAGAAAGTCGGCTCTGAACCTGCGATCGCCATTTGCTGAATCACCATTTCGACATCTTCTGTGGTGTAGCCAAAGGCAGTTTGAAGTTGAAGCAAGGTTTGCTTGTCAATGTTATGTCCGTTACCATTTTCAGCAGACAAATGCCCATTTCCATTAACATCTGACAACTTGCCACTGACAAGTTCTTTGAGTTCTTGACGGTACTGTTGCAACCATTCTCCATAAGGGTGTTGCTTGGCAATGCGCTGCTTAATCTCCCAATTCTTCAGAACTTCCTGGTTGACTAAATCTACAGCAATCATTTGCCCTGGGCCGAGTCTACCTTTCTCGACAATATCGGTTTCTGGAAAGTCTACTACACCAGCTTCGGAAGCTACAACAATGTAGTCATCTTTGGTGATTACGTAGCGGGCTGGTCTTAAACCATTACGATCTAGTGTTGCACCAACTTTTTTGCCATCGCTGAATACTAAAAGGGCTGGCCCGTCCCACGCTTCTTGCAAACCACTGTAATATTCGTAGAAATCGACAATTTCTGGAAAGTCACGCAAAGAAGGCTGATTTTGGTAAGCCTCTGGAACCATAATCATTAAAGCTTCCAAGGGGCTGCGTCCAGAACACACTAGTAATTCCAGTACGTTATCTAGGGTAGCTGAGTCGCTGTTATCAATGTGAACTAAGGGCTTAAGTTCCTTGATGCGAGTCTCCTGTAAAGAGGCTGCGCCGTTTTCATGCGCGGGGCGCTGTACACCCCAGACAGGATGATTCAGGCTAGCTTCTCGTGCCATCATCCAGTTGATATTACCCAACAAGGTATTGATTTCGCCGTTG
>CAZZZY010000603.1:0-4367 GCA_964658545.1 uncultured Acetobacteraceae bacterium
AATTCCCAATGACAAAACGTATAATCGGCTTAACCGGAGGTATTGCCACAGGCAAAACCACTGTCACCAATTATTTAGCTAGCGCTTATAATCTGCCGATTTTGGATGCAGATATTTATGCTAGAGAGGCAGTATCTCTAGGTTCACCTATTCTTGGTGCGATCGCTCAACGTTACGGCGAACAAATTTTATTACCAGATGGCAGCCTCAACCGCCAAAAGCTAGGCGAAATTATCTTTAATCGTCAAGATGAACGTAACTGGATAGATAATTTGATTCATCCTGATGTGCGCGATCGCTTCCTCAAAGCAATTGCCCAATCTCCCTTACAAACACTGGTGTTAGTAGTGCCTCTATTATTTGAAGCGGGAATGACTGATTTGGTTACAGAAATCTGGGTAGTGCGTTGTTCCCAAGAGCAACAACTACAAAGATTAATACAACGAAACCATTTAAATAGAGAACAGGCACGAGCCAGGATCAACAGCCAATTATCTATCGAAGAAAAAGTGGCTCATGCAGATATCATTTTAGATAACTCCTCCACCCTAGAAGTACTACTGAAGCAGATAGATGTAGCTCTCCAAACCACAGGTTTGGACTAAATGCCATTTATCTTAAAAAATATACATAGATGATATTTTAAATACATAAAACGTTTATAAATTTAATATTATCTAGTTAAGTAAAATAATCTCATATCTCACCCGACCTTCTTCAATAATTCGGTGATTTTACAGTTGAAGGTGCGGTTGGTGGTACTGTAAATTTAATTATTGGAAAAAGAATATTATGGGAGTAAAATTCAATATTATTAATAACTAAAAATTAAGATTTAAGAAAAACTAATTGTAGATTATTGATCTTATTTTAAAATTATTTTACAAGCACATTCTCAACGAAGTGCTTGTAATTCGTTTTTTGCTAATTATTCAGTGCAGGCACTTAACGATCAATTGGGTGATGTATTGCCTTTGATAGCTGTCAATGTGGTTGATTCGTAACTAGATTGTCCGTCTGTTCGATTCTGGATTGGTAATTGAAAGGGATTGAGATTCACCTAGAGTCCAGAACTCTTCGTTATAGATTTCTTCTTTGGGAGAACTCACTTATGTCTTTGATTAGGACAGATATGAACTTAAGTTTTAGTTTTTTAAATAAGTTAGCCCTGGTTAGCTTTCCAGCAAACGAATTAAAACAGAAGAATAAAATACACGATTATAGCCAACTAGTTTTGGGAAGCGACTACGTATTTGAGCGCCTCAATGAAGGGACGATAGGGTATATGACTGGAATTGGGAAAAACATTAAACCCTGCGATCGCATTATTTTACGAGAAGGTTGTGAATCTTATCAATATCAAGTTGAGGAAGTTGATTATTATTCCGCTCCGTCTGATATGTGGATAGCTTTGCTTAAGCAAGTACCGATTGATTAAATATTAAATTCAATCAGTTACTTCAATTTCATATATGAAAAATTTTCCTTCTTTGACTAGAGAATAAGAGACGGGATGTATCTATTTTAAATTAATCAAAAAATGAGCTATTGGGGTTTATAGTATACTTTACGACTTTTCAAACATCCTCTTAGGGCTGGGGTTCGCTTAAGCACTTCTCAAAGCCACAATGGGGTCAAGTTTAGCCGCACGCCGGGCAGGAACAACGCCAAAGAATAAACCAATACCACCAGAAACACCAACTGCCATAGTAATTGCTACAGGAGAAAGACTCGCTTCCAAAGGAGTCAAAGCTCCCACTAATAGGATGCCACTGACACCAACCGCAGTCCCAACTAATCCGCCAGCTGCGGAAACTATCACTGCCTCAATGATGAACTGTAGCAAAATATCTTGCTCAGTTGCGCCGATCGCTTTTCTCAATCCGATTTCTTGGGTGCGTTCGGTGACGGAGACTAGCATAATATTCATAATCCCAATGCCGCCGACAAACAGAGATATGCTGGCGATCGCTGCTAACATAATTGTCAATGCACCTGTAATTTGACCAACAGTTTGCAAGGCATCCTTTTGAGAGCGAAGAGTGAAATCATCTTCACCATTAATTTTGTGCCGTAGGCGCAGCAAATTAGTAATTTGAAACTCTGCTGCATCCACGCTCTCGGAATCACGAGCGGCTGCAACTAGGTAATCTAAAGAAATACCATAAGGAGAATTCTTTCCCACAAGTCGGTGTGCCGAGGTCATAATCGGTATTAAAGCAGCATTATCATAATCTGCTCCCACGCTGGAACCTTTGGCTATTAACGTCCCAATCACTTGAAAACTGGTATTTCCAACTCGCAATTGCTGACCGATGGCGTTACTATTACCAAATAGTTTTTCTGCCAAATCTGCACCTAGCACAATAACTTGATTATTTCGCTTGATGTCTACCTCAGAGAAAAACCTGCCTTTAGCAGTTTCAAAATCCCGCACCGATAGAAAGCTGGGAGTTGTGCCAATGATGTTGACATTGGTGTTTCTGTTGCGGAATATAACTACCTGTCTGGTGTTTAACTCTGGTGCAACTCCCACTACTGTTGGGACTTGAGAAGCGATCGCTTCGGCATCTTGTAACACCAAAGTTTTTGGCACTTCAAAAGAGATACGCTGAGTTTCTCGATTCCCTGGGAATACAAATAGCACATTTGGCCCTAATGACTCCAACTGTTTATTAACGTACTTTTGACCACCTTCGCCAATACCAATCATGGCAATGACCGAGGCATTGCCAATAACTATACCCAGCATAGTGAGGGTGCTACGCAGCTTATTTGACAACAGGGTTTTCCCCGCCATTTGGACGCTTTCTAAAAAATTCATGTCTTAAATAATAATTACGAATTATTCTGTTTTTCTTTGGCCTTTTCGATTTTGTAGTCTTTGGGTGGATTAACAAAAATGCGATCGCCTTCTTTAACTCCCTCTAAAATCTGAGTTTGGTCTTTGATTTGTGCCCCAACGGTAATTTCCCGGAACTGGGGTTTATTATTTGCATCTAGTATGAGTACGCCAGTTTTGCCCTTTTCGGTGACAATTGACACCGTTGGTAATACTAAGGCATTATTAACGCGATCGCCCAAAAAAGTCAGATCCACATTTAAGCCAGAACGCAGTTTATCTGTACCCGTATCAAGAGCAACCCGCACCTGGAAGGATGTCACACCTTGTTCTACCACTGCTTCTGGAGCAATCAGGCGCACATGACCTTTAAAAACTTGATCGGGATAGGCATCAGCGACAATTTCCACCTGCTGTCCTTGTTTAATTCTGCCAATATCGGCTTCGGGAACTTGAGCTAATACTTCTAAACCGCGTGCTACGGCGACAATTGAACTAGAAGTTGCCGACGCACTCGTAGAAGCAGAAGTTGTAGGTGTCACAAAGGCCCCTGGTTCGGCATACTTTTGCGTCACAATTCCCGAAAGGGGAGCGCGAATAATAGTATCTTCCAACTGCACTTGCACGCCCTTTAATTGAGCCTCGGCGCTTGCAACAGCAGCTTGGCGTTGGTCGATTTCTTCAGTTCGAGTGCCATCTTGCAAGAGGATCAATGCTGCCCGTGATTCATTCACAGCAGCTTGGCGTTGATCGATTTCTTCAGTCCGAGTGCCACTTTGGAGTAACGACAATCGTTTTTTAATTTCTTCTAAACTGGCTTTAGCAGTTTTGTCTTCGCTGATAGCTTGATCGAGTAATTGTTTGTTCTCTGCTCCCTGTTTGTATAGGTATTGATAACGCTTTACCTGTTCAGTGGTATAAATAGCCTTGGCTTGAGCCGCATCCACTTGGGATTGAGATTGGGCAATCTCTTGGGGACGATTACCAGCCCTAGCTGCGGCTAGCTGGGCTTGAGCTTGTGCTAACCGCGCCTTTGCTTGAGCGATTTCTTGAGGACGACTACCAGCCCTAGCTTCGGCTAGTTGTGCTTGAATTTGGGCTAAGTTAGCACGGTACTGACTCCTTTGAGCCTCAATACTTGCACTATCCATACGGGCGAGAATCTGCCCTTTTTGAATGCGATCGCCTTGTTCTACATATAATTGCGATAACACTCCGGGGTTCTTTGGACTAATATTTACGCTCTGAACTGGCACGACTTTGCCACTAGCTGTAATCCGCAAAGTAACGTTTTGCGCTGCCACTGGCACTGTTAATTGAGCAATATCTTCTTTGTTTGTCCCTTGATTTACCAGGGTGTAGGTTATGATAGTACCCGCAACCAAGGCACTCCCTGCTATCACCCCAATTAGCCAGCGTAATGGATACTTAATTTTGCCAATAACTGGAATTTCTATGTGAGTAGCCATATTATTATAGAAGCCTGTAAATATTGCTATGTAGGAGTGCCTTTTAGTTAAAGGGC
>CAZZZY010000604.1:0-4350 GCA_964658545.1 uncultured Acetobacteraceae bacterium
TACTAATTTTTCAGAATCTTTATCAAGTGCGTTAAATTCTTGTTTAATAGACTCGATTATAAATTTTGATACGTTAGCACCTGTAGTATCTGATATTTGTTGAGGTTCTAAATCAAAGCTTTTCAAAATTACATCATAAAATTCTTGTTGCTTTAGATGTAAATCCCATGTAGCAAAGATATCTGTAGCGTTGTATTTTAAAGCAGCTTCCGGTAAGTTTTTTATAAATTGAGTAAAATTCTCTATGGCAAAATTGATATTGTCGCTACCAAGCGCGTTCGCAATAATGCGAGTATGAATATTTATTTTTTTGGTTTCTACTTCAAAAATATTAGTTTGGGCGTCCAGACCTTTTGACCGTGGTGGGAATCGGTACATTGTTTCGCCAAGATCGTAGGAAAACTCATATAGCAAGCCATCAATACGATTGTATTCAATTATCGGTGTTTTGCGTCCATAAGCGTTTCGTAATTTAAGACTGCGTTGTTGCGTCAGATTAGACTCTAGTAATTTATGCTGGTGATTTTTACCCCAAATTTTGAATAAATCTGCAAACCCATAAAAAAACAAAAACTGAATATCTATTTTTGGCGGGTTTAGGATTATTGTATACTCGCCTGTAGATTTTTCCTTTTGTAAGGTTAGGCAGTTCGGATCTACATTTAAATCTGCTATTTGGTGGTCAAAATATCCTTGCTCGATTAAATCTCTAAAAGCTTTGTTTACTTTTCTGGTAGTCTGAGTACAATCAACAGCTTCATTAAAAACGTCCTGTATCCCTTCTATAACACCGACTAAGCTATCTTCATTTGCAAAGTCGATGTTGTAGCCGAAAGCTTTAAGAGAGTCGTGTAGTGGGTGAAAATCTGCTGTTAATTCCTCATAAGTAAAAATTACTACATAATCGTAAATTAAATGAGGTATATAAAACCCGATGCAATCAACTAATAATTTTTTGAGATGTTTTGTAAATTCTGAGTCAGGAACTATGTGTCCAGAAATTATCTCTGGTAGTGATACTATAGGATTTTTATCATAAACATTTAATTCACGGTCAACAAAAAAAGGCATAAATTATTGTTTAAGGTAAAGGGGAGTTTTAACACTCCCCAGATGATTATTTAACGGCTTTTAGAGGTTTGATGCTACTAATATTAGGAACCTTCAAACCCTTAACATTTTTGGATGGTTCTAACTCAAATTGAACCTTTAAACCTATAGCAGCTTCTACATCAAAATTGGCAAGCTTAGGATTTTGCAAGTCTTTTAAATCAGTCTCTTCAATTAATTCCAGTTGCAACATTAAACGAGTAAATTTGTTATAGTCTTTTGTTTCATCAGAGTTTGCATACATCTCATTATCAAAACTTTGACGTGTCCAGATGCGGTAAACTATCGGCTTTTGACTACCTTCAGATTCAAGTAAATATTCAAACTGTGCGCCATACACAACCTCTTTACCCTTGACTATTTCAGCGCGTTCATCAATCTCTAAAACTTCGATGATGGTTCCCTCTACCAGACCGTTTTTATTGGTCTTTACTTTGTTCGCTATTTTCGCTTTAAGACTCATTGCTTTAATCCTTTTTTGATTTGTTAACTGTGAGTTATTTTTCTCACATTTTAATAGTAACCCAACGTCATCCATAAGTTACACAGTGTGTAATAATTTTTAACTGTCACATGATAACACCCAACGTGTTACCATAAGTTAATATGTATTCATGTGAAGTTATTTTTTTTTGGAATTTTATGAGTGAAACTAGGCTGAGTATAAGGATGGATGCGAAAGAGATTGAAGATTTGAAGGTATTGGCAGCAAAAGAAAACATGACTTTGAGTGATTGGGTAAGGTTTACGCTATTGCAGAAAGCGGGATTATTTGATGGACGTTATGTAGAAAAACGAACATTTGAAAAAATCACTCAAGAGGTAAAAAACAGCTAGCGCAAGTATTTCCACGACTAAATACCCAACCACACACAGGACAATTTCCTGTTGGTCGGTCGTCAAAAAGATGATAGAAGAGATATTTTGACCTGTGAGTTTGCTGGATGAGCGTTTTTTTGTTGGGGCGGTTATTTTCGCTGGAATCAAACAAAATCGGTGCTATATCGCTGGTAAAACCAGTGTTTTTAAGCGTTTGAATTACTTTTCTTAATTGATGACTAAAAATTAATAAAAGCAATTGATTTACTGAAAATTTTTTTGTTATAATAGCGCTATCAAGATTGATTTTTATTGATAGCACCGTTTTTCTTTTGTCGGGAACGGTGTTTGTCATTTTTAGCTATTCTCAGTAAAGAGAATCTATACTGTCCAATCCCTATAGTCGTAGAAATTTTTAAATTCAATAGCGAGTTTGCTGTTTCAGCAAAATTTAAATTACTTCTTAAGATTGTGTTAAGCGATCGCAAATCCCTTCGATCCCCGATCCCTCTGTATCATGATTTTCGAGGATGATGCGGATTTGCTTATTTGTTTTTGGCAATCAAAACTAACTTTGGGCGAAAACGAAAACGTGTCCACAATCTTTACACTTCCGACGGTTCCCACCGTGCGAGATATGGTTATGTGACTCGCATTTAGGGCATCTCAAGGCACTCTCTACCATGTCATAGGTGTAACTTCCAAAGCTAGGTAGTTCAAGAAAGTACGGCTTACCATCTCCGACAATCAAAGCAAATCTATAGGCTTGTGGATTTGTAAGTTCTAAACCCAATTCATTATTTTTGGTTGTGCAAAATTCTGTCAGGCGATCGCATTGCTGCTTAAGTCGAGTTTGTTCTTCAGTGGTAATCTGGTTTGAGTTGCTTATTGCGTCATAAGCATTATTGCCTATATGAAGATTGACGGCTGAATTCCAATCACTGCGATCCATGCCTGGGTAGTTTTTGGCGTTCGCATTCTGACCGATGAATATAGCGCCTAAATTTTGGTGCGAAACTTGCTTAATGATTGTAGAAATTAGCTTGCCTACTTCAGATTGATTTTTCTTTTCGACACTGGCAATCGTGCTGTCAATCTCATCAAAAATAGTGAGTTTGAATTGACTGCGATCATTAGTTTTTGAGTTGACCATCGCTGCTAATGATTCAATGCCCAATAAAGAATCATCGTGAGAAGTGCCTACAGTGGGTATGCTCCAAAAATTCTTCACGCTGTCATCTTGTGGGTTGTACAGTTCGGCGCTGCCACCACGACCTAACAGGATACATACAGCCAAGTTTTCAGCCGTCGGAGACTTACCACTTTCAGACCCGCCAGTTATCCGCACCCGTGACCACGCTTTAACAATGCTTTGGAACTTATCAGCAGTTTTCCAAATTTTATTGATATCAGCTTCAATGATTGGTTTGACTGGCTTTTTCGCTAAATGTAACCATGCTGTGAGCAAGCCTTCCTCAGCATTCCAACCGAACTTTAACGGTGACATTGTGTGACAAACTTGCTGCAAGCGTTCACCCTCTGGTTCTAATTCGGAAGGTAAAATAATTCTGCTATTGCGGTCGATGTGAAAACTCAGAGTAGATTGCCAGTGGTCAAAATCGACTTTTGCACGGTCTAGGATGATTCCCTTAGCTTCAAAATAATCGATTATGATATTAGCGGTCTTTAGGTCTTGACGACTAGCTACAGACCATTTTAAAGGTCTATTCATAGATTCAATTTTGTCTGATAATTCTTGAATACGTCCTACCAGATGTTTACCGTTTTGAAGGACTTCTGTAAATTCTGTTGAATACTTTTCTGTGGTGGAAGTATTAGCACTGACCCACTCTTGCGCTATGCTTTCAATTGCTAATTCTTTCTCAAGTAAATGTTCTCTAGCACGTTCTGATATTTGAGCGATATTATCTTGATATTCTGAGAATCTTACAGAATCCTCAGCAAGACTGTTGAGATATTTAATGATTGTGCTGAGTGCCTTAACCTTGATATCACTACACCTGCTAATAATGCGTAGTTGTATTCTCAATCCCTCATCAATTAAGGATTGTAGGTTTTGCACTCCCTGATAAGCTTCTAACTCGCCTACAGCCCACGATTTGACCTTATCTATCTCGGCTTCTAAGTTATCAAAAAACTCTTTTAAATCAGGGTAGTTATTGCTATACCCTGATATCATCCCGTCTAGTTTAGACAGTTCATTTTTATATGTTTCGCTCACAATCTGATGACCCGCACCAGTACTAAAATTAGATATTTCTCTGATTTTTGATTGTGCTGATAATTTCTCTAGTTTCAATTCATTTTCTAATTCTGAGACACGACTTTTTAAAGAATTATTACTTCTGTTTAGTCTTGATAATTCATCATTAACCGTCAATAAATCTTTATCAAGCGCGG
>CAZZZY010000605.1:0-4343 GCA_964658545.1 uncultured Acetobacteraceae bacterium
GAATTACGAATTACAAATTACGAATTGTTTAATGGGTCTGTCCTGTGGTATCATCACTCAATTCAGGTCACACCTTCGTCATAATATCGCAATGGCTTCGTCAATGCGATATGCAATATTTAAACTACATTAAGCATATTCATGTTAACAAGGCAGAATTAATTGCCTTTTATAGTTCTCTAAATTCCCCTCATACCTCATAGTCTACAAAAACTCAGGCACAAGAAGGCTCTCACCTTCATGGTGAGGGTTTTGTTGTTTATAGATATTTAGATTACCCTACGGGTAAGGTATTTTTTCGGAGTCAGGGTTGGAGCTAACTTTAAAAGATATTACCAATCATGCTGTAGTTGGCATGATCAGGCTTATAAGAGTATGAAAAACTGCCAGAAGTATTGTAAAAAAATGGTTCAACCCTTGAAGGAGCTATGAAGTGGAGGAAAATAAGTCATTTTTTGGTCTGCAAAAAATATTAATCTCTTTGCTTGTCTTGAGTACCACTACGATGATGCTTATCAAGTCAAGATCATCTGAGGCCCAAAGTACAGAAAATATAAATGTAAACAATCTACCGGTCAAAGTTGGAACTCAACAGCAAATTGAAGACCTAAAAGCGACCATGCTTAACAGTTGGCAGCAACAAGCACAAACAAAGGGTCTATCCTATGTTGTGCCACCACGCTTTCAAGGGGCAATAGTTGAGGCGGCAAAACTTACTCCCGAACATAAAGTAATTGCTCTCACCTTTGATGATGGGCCATGGCCTAAGAGTACTGCACAAGTATTAGATATTCTGAAACAAAATCAAATCAAAGCGACATTTTTTCTCATTGGGCAGAACGTGAAGAATTATCCAACCTTAGTAAAACGGGAGATTGCTGAAGGTCACGTAATTGGTAATCATACTTGGCATCATTGGTATCAATTCTTGAATCCACAAGCAGCCGCTTATGAAATTGACCACACAGCAGACCTGATTTATCAAGTGACAGGGATTAAAACAAATCTGTTTCGACCACCAGGGGGAATTATGCACAATGGGGTGGCTGATTACGCTAGAAATAACAAATACGCAATCGTTCTCTGGTCATCTGACTCTGTAGACTACTCGCGTCCTGCTGTACCAAAATTAATTAATAATGTGTTCAGAAATGCCAAACCAGGTGGGATTATACTGATGCATGATGGTGGTGGTAATCGATCTAAAACTGTGCAAGCTTTACCAGAAATTATTGCCAACTTTCGGAAACAGGGCTATAGCTTTGTGACTATTCCTGAACTTTTAGCAATGCAAGATAAAGACCAAAAGCTGATTGCAAAGAAAAAGTAGTTGTTATTTAGATGAAAATCGGCAGCTATATCAATCGCCACTTGGTAACTAAAAACAAGTTGAATTTTTATGGCGATTTATAGTTATTTCGTCTAAGCTCAACTTAAAGCTCAAGTCTACTACTGGTGTAAATCATGAATAAAATTGTTATGTCTTTGCTTTGTGGTTCAAGCTTTTTGGCTTTAACACTACTAACTGTCAATCCAGCTTTTGCTAATAAGCTTTCTCCCCAAGATTTAGCCAATCCTACCTTAACGTCCTCTGACACACAGACAGTTGCTGCGCCTGTTTCACAAGAATATCCCCAATACCCCTCAGTACGGGCTAATGAAAGAGTTAAACAGCTTGCTATGCAGATGTTTGGCTGTGCCTGCGCCAGCTGTCAAGCTAAGGCAAGTCAGATGATATTACAAGGTAGTCTGCCTATGTCTCAGTGATTTAGATTAGGGATAAGAAAGAAATGCTTAACCCAAGCGTATTGGGTTTTAACTCAGCACTCTTCATTCACCATTCTTACAAAAAAACCGTCCAGAATTCATATCTGAACGGAATTTTTATGTATTAACACTTTATACCAACCTAGTTCTGTTCCAGATGGTACTTATATCAAAAAACTACAAGTCAGGAGGTAAAATTACTTGATCAATGGCGTGGATCACACCATTAGTTCCTGTGATATCTGCCTGTGTCACTTTAGCATCATTGACAGTCACGCCGGTAGCAGAATCGACTTTAACGTTGATTGTGCCACCTTCAAGGCTTTTAACTTCGCCAGACTTCAAATCAGTGGACAATAACTTACCAGGTACTACATGGTAAGTTAAGATTTTGATCAATACTTCTTTGTTGGCTGGTTTTAACAGTTCTTGCAAAGCATCTTGTGGCAACTTAGCAAAAGCTGCATCAGTGGGTGCAAAAATAGTTAAGTTATCTTTGCCTTGCAAAGCTCCGGTCAATCCTGCTGCTTTCAAAGCCTTGGTTAAGGTTTTAAAGGAAGCGTTTGACTCTGTCAACGCCAACAAGTTTTTGCCTTGATTGTCGCTTGCCCCTCGTCCTGGTGGAGTTTTAGTAGGTTTATGAGTAGATGGTACTTGTGTTGGTGGTGTGGTAGGTTCAGTTTGTGGGGTAGTACCTGGGGTGGGGGGTACAACCTCACTAGGTGTAGCACTACCACTACGATTATAAGGAGGCTCGTTGAAAATACTTGGTTTGGGATTTGTTACACCACTATTCTGTGCCACTTCTTGGACTTTGGTATTGTCCTTTTCTATTTCGGAAGCAACCTCCGCAGGTGTGGATTGAGCGTTTATTTGAAGACGTTGACCCTTGCTATAGGCGGTTTCGTTGAAAATACTGGGGTTAGGATTTAGTGCCTCTTTCGCTTCAGATGGTAAACTAATAAGCAGGCTGAAAGTAGTAAATCCTGCTATGCCTGTCAGCGTGGTCAAGAATTTGCTGTAATTTGTCTTCATAAATTTTGTTTGTCTTTTTGTCCACACATTACATAAAGATTTATAACATTTTGTTATGCACAAAATCTAACCAAAGAGGGAAGTAAAACTTTTCCCCCACAATAGTTTGTGCTGGTGAAGTAAAATATCCAACCTCTGCTCACGCTGATAACTATGAAATATGTTTAGCACATATTTTATGTAATAAATATATTTTCTTCATCACACTAACTAAAAAGAATTGAAAAGTCTCACTTGGTGTAGCGTCAACTATAAGAAAGTGTGAAAATATTACATCTACAATGTATGAGTTACAATGATATGTGAAAAATACTATACTTAATTAATGGCAAATTTATATACTATAATAATACCCAAATCCATAAGTGATTAAAATAATTCGTAATTCGTAATTAAGTAATGCATAGGGGATTTAGACCCCGACACAAAACTTACTGCCTATAGAGGCAGGGGAATTAAACACCCACAATTGGTTAAAATCACTGCTGAAGATTCACGACTGAGCGGTTAGGTTTATTTATGCATACCCAATTAAACTATTTAATTATTTGATATTTTAATCGATCAGAAAATAATATTTTGCTAAAAATCATTAGATAAATAATTTGCAACTAATGTAAAGAAAAATTACTTAAACTAAAGATACAATTGTAAAGTTAAGAAGTTGACCAGTTACAAGGTATACAATATGCTGGAATTATACCAATGGGAACTATCTCAATACTCAGAGAAAGTGCGCCTAATTCTAGATTTTAAAGGACTAGATTACCGCAAAATAGAAGTTACGCCTGGGATTGGACAAGTAGAACTGTTCCGGCTGACTGGTCAGAAACAAGTCCCAGTATTAAAGGATCGGAATAAATATATTGCGGATTCTACGGAAATAGCTAAGTACCTAGACTTAGAGTATCCCGATCGCCCAATAATACCCCAAGATCCCAAAAAACGCGGTTTAACTTTACTAATAGAAGAATGGGCTGACGAGTCTATAGGCATCAAAGGTCGGAAAGCACTATTTGCAGCCATAAGTCAAGATCAAAATTTCCGCAAGTCTTTATTACCCACCTCGACACCAGATATATTTAAAAGTCTGGTTGGAGGAGTACCCACTGACTTACTGACAGTGTTGGGTTTTGGGGTAGGTTATAGCCCAGATGTTATCCAGTCAGCGATCGCATCCTTAAAACAAGACTTGGAAGCGCTAACGTTATTATTGGCAGATAGTCCCTATTTAACTGGAGATGAGCCGACTTTAGCTGACTTGGCAGTAGCAGGCTTATCGATATTGCTCAAGTTCCCCTCTGGCCCCTATCTGGATTTACCAGCTTCTATTAGAGGTAAAGGATTGCCAATCTTTTCAGAGAATATAGATTATGAACCATTCTTTACCTGGCGCGATCGCCTTTACGCCCAATTCCGTAAACCATTAATCAGTACCACCTCAGCAGCAGGAGGTGCGCCAACTTCGATTCAGATTGATTAGAGAATGGGGGAGGCAGTGCGGTCTTCTCCCTTGGCGTTAGCCTCTCCCTTTGGGAGAA
>CAZZZY010000606.1:0-4343 GCA_964658545.1 uncultured Acetobacteraceae bacterium
ACATTTAACTATTAACTATTAACCATTCATCACTTCTAGCAGTTCGCTAGGTTGCTCAATTAAGTAATCTGGATTTTGCTTGGCTAGTGCTTCCGGTGAGTTAAAGCCCCAGGTGACTGCAATCACTTGGATATTTGCTTTCTTTGATGCTTCTATATCTCTGGTTTCATCTCCTACATAAATAACTTCTTGAGGTTGGAGTTGCTTTTGTCTCAATACATTATTGATGATGGTTGTTTTGCCAAAAATTGTAATTCCTGAGTAGATGAAATCAAATAGGTGATTTAAATCATTGATTGTCAGGAATTGTGTAACGTTTTCTTTAGAATTAGAAGTGATAATGCCGAGTTTGTATCCTTGATTTTGCAGTTCTATTAATGCTTCTTTAATTCCCGGAATTGGTTTTAATTCCGGGATTTTATTTTTTAATTCTCCTTTGACTTTTTTAACTAAAAAAGGTATCTTAAATAGAGAAACTCCTGAATACTTAATAATTTCTCTTGATGTTAAGTTTTTAAGGAGGGCTAATTGCTCTGGGCTTATGTGCCTATAACCAAAGTCTATAGCTAGACGATTGGCAATACTTACAAGGGCATCTACTGTATCAGCAATTGTGCCATCAAAATCAAAAATAATTACTTTCGGGGTCATTCTTTGCCGGGATGCGTCAAGATTAGCGAGGGCGTTGCGTCGTAACATTTCTGGCTTAATCCGCCGCAAGGCAGATGCTGTAAATTGTTTATCCCACTCCTGATTTGAGATTTGGGCTAATTCTAGCAGTTGGGGAGCAATATTCCCAGGATAAGGCTGAAACTCTTCAATATCAGTTGTGCTGGCAAAACGTTGATTCCAAGGACAAACATCTTGACAAATATCACAACCAGCAACCCAGCCTTGTAAATAGGGTGTGAGTGTCTCTGGCAGTTTGTCATCCCGGTTTTCAATTGTATGATAAGCAATGCAGCGATTAGCATCGACAACAAAAGGCTGAGTAATTGCACCCGTAGGACAAGCCTGAAGACAACGAGTACAGCTACCACAGTGTTCTGTATGCGGGCGATCGCTCTCTAGTTCCAAATTAGTCAATACTTCTCCCAAAAATACCCAAGAGCCATATTCTCGTGTAATCACATTACCATTCTTGGCAATCCAACCAATTCCAGCAAGTTGAGCCAACACTTTATCTTGCACTGGCCCAGTATCTGCATAATAACGAACTCTTACACTTTCATCCAGTGATTCTAACCATATCGATAGCTGCTTAAGTTTTTTATGCATTACCTTGTGATAATCCCTTCCCCAAGCATAACGGGAAATTTTGGCGTATTCCTCACCTTTGGGACGTTGATGTGGTGTGTAGTAATTTAGCGCCACACACACTAGCGATCGCGCTTCTGGCATCACTAAGCGGATATCCTGACGTTTGGGGTTAGCCATCCATTCCATACCGGCGTGATAACCCAGTTCAATCCATGTTTGTAACCTCTGCGCTTCTGTAGCATCTACTCTATCTACAGCAGCAATTCCAACTTTGTGAAAGCCCAACTCGCTGGCTTTTTTTTTCACCACACTGCTGGTTGTTAAGGAACACTGATTCATTTTTTTATCTGAATTATTGCCTAAACAAAGGCAAATAAACTATACATTACTTAGTCAATCCCTTTGATTAATATTTGTTGCTTACCCGTCCCCGCTTGCCGTGTATTGTTGAGAACAGCAAATCAGATTCAACCTCAAACTAAATATTTTTCGGTGTTTGCCCAAACCTTAATTAAAAGGTGGCGACTTTGTTTGTGGCAAAGTCGCAAATTCGTCATCTTGATTTTTGTTATAGTAACTTGAAGCCAAGGTGATGAAGAACCTCACGCAAGCGATCGCGTCCTTTCAATGACTCGACAGTTGCGATCCTCTGGGCTGAGTGTTCTGACCAATCGCCAGCGACATTCATCTTTTGTTCAGTATAGAATTCTTTGATGATGTCGTTGTAGTGAGCGATCGCTTCTTCTTGATCCGCCAACTTATAAGTTTCTCGATGCAGCACAGCTGATTGTGGCAACCTTGGCTTAATCGCTGCTTCTACCTCTGGATTCGGATAGCCTACACACAGCCCAAATACAGCATATACAGAGGAGGGTAAATTCAATATCTCTGCCACCTCTTGCGGACGGTTCCGAATGCCGCCGATATATACTGTTCCTAAACCGAGTGACTCAGCTGCTACTGTTGCGTTTTGCGCCGCTAACGTGGCATCAATTGTTGCCATCACAAACATTTCTAAGTATTCCAGCGCATCATGAGATATACCGCGACTGTCAGCAACGTAACGTAGACGCGCCAAGTCTGCCAACCAAACCAAGAATAAAGGAACCTGCTTAATATGTGCTTGGTTTCCCGCTAGCTTAGATAACTCCTCTTTGCGTTCTTGATCTTCAACTGCTACCACACTCCAGGTTTGCAAATTAGAGGAAGTAGATGCAGATTGGGCAGCTGCAATTAGCAACTCCAGAGTTCCCTCTGGTAGAGGATCAGATACATAAGACCGGATTGAACGGTGGGATAATAGTGCCGTCAGAGAATCATTCCATTCAATTTTGGGATTGAAGGGAATTTCACCGTAGCGCGATCGCAGTAGTTCTATAGGATTAGTCATAATCAACTCCAAGACTCACATTTCAAAAATTATAATTCTGATCTAAACCTTTGGTGAAAATGCAGCATACTGCTCTTTCGTTAGCACTCCATCTCTGACATTAACTTTTTTAGGAATCAGCTTCAACTGATAATATGTATCAGCAACCTCTTGTTGCAAATCAATTAGATTATCATCAATTGGTATAATTCCAAAAACTTTTCTATTAGTAGCTTTTCTCATTGTTACTATGTCAATTGCAAGTACAGATGATAGAGTTTGTGCTACCTCTTCTCGATGCTGTTTAGACCATTCTTCTAGGTTTTGAATTTCTGACAAAACTGCCTTCACCGTTTGGGGATTTTCAATGACAAACTTCCGAGTTGTCAAATAATATCCTCCCTGTTTATTAATTCCTGTCCCGTCAATCAGAACTCTGGCTTGAGTTGCCTCTTGAGCTGCTGCATAGAACGGGTCCCAAATTACCCACGCATCTACACTACCCTTGACAAATGCAGCCCTGGCATCAGCAGGCGGCAAATATTTAGGTTCAACATCTGTATATTTTAATCCTGCTTTTTCTAAAGCTTGAACTAACAATAAGTGGGCACTAGACCCTTTTTGAAAAGCAACTTTTTTGCCTTTCAAGTCAGTAAGTTTTTGAATGGGGGAATTCTGAGGAACAAGAATTGCCGAACCAGCAGGACTAGCAACAATACCAGCCACATAAGTTAATGATGCTCCTGCGGCTTGAGCAAATACTGGCGGTGATTCTCCTACGTGTCCAAAGTCAATACTACCTACATTCATAGCTTCTAGCAATTGTGGCCCCGCCGGAAATTCGATCCATTCTACAGATATACCATCTGGCGACAAACGCTTTTCTAAGACACCTTTGTTTCTCAGCAAAATATTCGATTTTTGATAGCCAAATCTTACTACTGTTGCTTTACTGGAAGCAGAATTACTAACTGGTATAGCACTGGAATTAGAAGAATTAACAGTCGATGTTGATGAACAAGCAGCAAATAGCAAGCTCAGAGACAGCCCTGTCACAAAAGCCCCGGCTATTGGCAAAACAGAAGAAAAGAATAACTTATGTTCATTGTTAAAAGGGATATTCCTGAATTTTATCAACGATATCCACTTGGCAATGAAACGGCGAAAGATTAGGTTAATCATCAAAATGATTTCTCTCAGCTAGACTAGTACCATAAACTTATAGGTTTACCGGAGTATATGACAATAGGGTTCATTTTAGCAATACCTTTGCTTGCTTTACAACTGGATTACTCCAAGCGAGGTTCAAAAAATCCTGTATGGTTTTTGTGGAAGGAATTTATACTGCCCTGTCCGTCTGGACTGGGATTTTACATTTTGTATAAGAGTATTGTACAGTTTTATGTTAAGCTCGGTCGGTAAAAACTAGACTACCTATTGTCGAATATCTTGCTTCATCTAAATTAACCGCCCTTGATTCCACTGCCTAAAATGATCGCTTGTCTGTGAACGAGAGAGCGATCGCACATTCACCACCAAATCAGTTTTATTCGGGGAAATACTCATCTATTGAAAATATCTTCAGGAGTAAAAGGGCATTGTTCTGGAAAAATCTCAGGCGTTAAACCCGTTTTTTGAATTGCTTGCCTTCTCGCTTTAATATCAATACGCTTGGGTTAAGGCTAAAAGTCTTTGTTAAAGTCAGTTTTTTTAA
>CAZZZY010000607.1:0-4336 GCA_964658545.1 uncultured Acetobacteraceae bacterium
GAAAATTCAAAGTCTCTCTCCTTTTAGGAGAGAGATTTAGAGAGAGGTTTTCCATATCCCGTGAAAAGTCAGCCCTTTTAACGCCCAATAGAAAAGCCTCCCCTATGGGAGGCTTATAAGTTAGCGGAGAAAACTTGTTAAACTACTGCGTAACTACAGCGATCGCTCCTCCTAATGCTGAGAAAATAGCGGAGACGGATGCTGTGGCAAATAACCACCAAGCTGCTGTAGCTGCGGCTTTGCGAGTTTCTTCTGCTTGCCGTTGTGCTTGATGCTTCACCTGTTCTAGGCGGCGTTGGGCTTCATGCTGGATGCGTTCTGCACGTTGTAATACTGTGTTCCGCGCCCGTTCAATTTGGTCGATGATCCGGTTGGCATCTTCCTCCGAGATATCCTCACGAGAACTCATAATTGCCACTAAGGTATCACGATCAAAAGAAGATAGGCGATCGCGCAGGGCATCAAACCCGGCTTGAGGATCGTCAAAAAAGGTGCGGACATCGCGCTTGATGCTATCGTAGTTGAGTTCCGGGCGATCCAGGGAGTTAAGATAGTTGCGGATGCGGGCAAAAACTCCCTCAATTGCATCTTGAATGCCTCGTTGGATATTCCGCACTTGTTCTACAAATTGATCCCTGACGGATACCATGCTATCGGCAATCCGCGCCGCTTCTTCATCAGAAATATCTTCCCGAATTTTCAGCAGGGCGATAATGGTAGAACGGTCAAAATGGGAAAGGCGATCGCTAAAACTTTCTACCCCGACTCGCGGATCGTGCAAGAGGAGTTGTAAGTCGCGTTTAATACCTTCTGGATTAAGTTCTTCTTTACCTGTTTGGCGCAGATACTCTTCCAGATAACCTTTGAAGGTTTCCATTCTTTGCTGTGTGCGGGTAGCTAAACGACGAGGCGCACGCACAAAGTTGCGAATCGAAGTTTGGGTGGAATCAATGATTTCATTGACTTGTTCTTCACTCAAATCTTGGCGTTGACTGAGCAACTTCACCAGTGTATCTCGGTCTACCTGCGACAACCGTCGGCGTAGTGCTACGGCTCCCTCTTTGGGATTTTCAAACAATTTGGTCAAATCTCGCCCAATACCTTCCGGGTTCAATTCTTGTTTGCCAGTATTTCGCAAGTAATCTGCGATCGTGGTAGTAACAGAGTCGTATTGCTCTTTGGCTTTATCCACTACAGCTTGGGGGGTGTGGCGAATGTTATGCCACGACTCCTCAGCCGCATTGATGATTTGATTGACTTGCTCTTCAGTCAAATCTTCCCTCTGACTCAACAATTGCACCAAGGTATCGCGGTCAAAACGAGACAACCGCGCCCGAATTGAGGCAATTCCAGCTTGAGGATCTTCTAGCAGCTTTTTGAACTCCGCACGGATGGCATCAGGATTCAGTTCTGATTTCCCTGTGTTACGCAGATATGATTCTACATTCAGCCACAGGGTTTCGGCTTGATATTGTGCTTGTTCTGCTAATCCTTTGGATTCTACCAAGACGCGATCGCGCTGTTTTTCCAATTCATCCAGAATGCTGTCTACTTCATATAGCTGGACATCATTACGTTCCAGCAATATCTCCCGAATTTCCTGACGTTCAATGTGTGCCAGTCGCAATGTCAGGGTTTCATAATCTGCATCTGGGTCTTGCAACAGTGGTTTAAAATTCTGCTCAATGCCTTCGGGAGTCAAATCTGCCTTTGGGGTAACGAGTAGATAACTTTCTACTGCGCGTTGCAAGTCTTGAACTATCTCTCGTTCTTCGATAGCTGTAACTGTTAGCAACACATCTTTACGGACAGCTTCTAGCTGATTGGCAATGCGCTGAGTTTGGGCTTGGGTAAGCAGTCCCCGTTGTTGCAGAATTTTGACGAAATCGTTACGAGATAGTCGTTCTACTTCCCTGCGGACTATTCCAGGGTCAGCTGCTGGGTCGTAAATGACATCACGAAATTCTTGGGCAATTTTTTCTTGACTTAGTTGCCAAGCATAGGTGTTGTATAGATAGTTTTCGACATCAGACCGAATTGGGCTATAGGGTTGTGATGGTGTTGGTAAACCTAGCTTATCTGCTTGTTGGGTGACTTTATCTTTGGCGGTGGTGAGGCTACCCAAGATTTTTTCCACATCCAAATCAGACAAATCTGCCCGTCCCAAGACAATGCCGGTTAAGGCGGATAGTCCTTGCTGGAGTGTACTTTGAACTGGCCCGGTAGCTGCCTTTTGGTCAGATTCTTTGGAACCACGCGTTTCTGCTACTAACCGATCTAGCTTGGCATTGAGTTCATCTGTCTTGGTTTGTCCGGCGGGGAGTGATTTGAGATAATCGATTAACTCACCCATCCGGTCTGCGGTAGGTGAATGCTGACTCACTACCTGTTGCCAAACTTTATACAAAGTATCAGCAATACGGCTAACGTCTTTTTTGGAAAGGTCGGTGCGGCTGCTGACTAACTCGATAAACTTTTGGCGGTCGATGTTGCGAATATCTGGAGTCCCGGCGATCGCTTTTAATTGGGGATCGTTGAGTAAATTTTCAAAATCACTCCGAATTTTCGACACATCCAACTCTGGGGGACGTAGTTTTTCTAAATAATCTTCTATGTTCTCCCGGATACTTGCAGGGTCGATGCCGCTTCCTAGTTCCCGACGAATAGCGGCGGCGGCGGCTTCAGCTGTAGCTACAACTTGGTTATTAACAGCTTTAGCCCCCAGTGCGGCGGTAGCTGTGCCCATAATCGCCTGAAAACCTGATGTTGCCGTATTGACGACTGAGCCAATTAAGGAACCTACGGTAGTGGAACTTACCCAAACGAGGAGTAAAAAGTAAGCACCCCAAATCACCAAACCGAGAATCGCTCCCAATGTTCGGTCTGAGATTACAAGGCTCAATTTTACTGCTAGGAAACAGGCGATTAATAAGGCGATCGTCACAGTAACTAACGTCCAAATCCCGACTGCGGTGCCAATTTTGCGAATGCTGCCGCCTAAACTTCCCACTTCCCCAGAATTAGAATCCGAGTCAGATGAATGCCCCAGGTAGGAAATACCGGCTGCAAGGGAGAGATTAGTTAGAACTAATTGGAAAGCAAAGGCTAGGATCACGCCGGAGATTAAAGCCACAAAAAAGCGTGGGCCAGAAGTGAGAACCGATGCCTGTGCTGGCGTGACGTTCGAGGGATCTGCTGAAGCCTGTGCTAACCACAATAGTGGTTTGTAGAGTCCCAGCATGATTTCCGTACTTTGGAGCATTGTATTTCCTTCTACTAAGTTTAAAATTGGGGAATTAAGATTTTCTTGAGAAGCAACTCTTAGTATTTTTGTCTGTACCTATGGCAATACCTAACTGTTTAGTTCAGAATCGTAGAATTTAGCTGTTTAAAGCATCTCTCCAAGGGCTGAAAACTCTATCCAGCAAAAGATATAACTTTTACTGTCTTTTGGTAAATAAATTAATCATTTTGATTAATTTAAGATTAAATAAGTACCGTTTATTTTTAATACCTTATTGCAATTCTGCATTAATTATAGTTACAAAACTAAAAAAGCCACCTAGTTGTAGGTGACTTATTCTCTGATTAAAATTTGATTAAAATTACCGCAATTCTAAACAGCGATTATTCATCAATACAACTGGGGATACCCAAAACGGCACAGGGGAAATTAGAACCTAATGCTTCAATCATCGGATGATTGACAGAGTTGCAACCGACAAATAGAATATCGGCAGCTTCCGATTCAACAACTTTGTGAAGTTCTGTAGAAATACAGCCGAACCGCAAATGAGATTTAAAAGAACCCTGCCATTCTTCAGCCAGACTCCGGGCTTGCCAAAGAATTATATCTGCTTGTTGCAGGGGAGTTACCACTGTCTGCAATTTGGGTTGAATTAATAATAGTGTGGCAGACTTTGATACTTCACTGACTTGACATCCTAATGGAGGTTGTTGTTGGGGAAAGTTCAAAATGTTTGCATACTGACTGCTTTGATTCTCTTCTACCACATAAACAGCTTGAACTGTGACTTCTGCATTAGTAGCTAAACGTGTTTGATGGGCAATCCAGAAAGCAATATCTAGTGCGGTATGACTATTTGGAGATGCGTCATAAGCAACAATTAAGTCAACTGATTTGGGTGTTTGAGGTTTTTTAGAAAAAGTTTTTTTTGGTTCTGGTAGCAGCACCATTTGGTCTATTAAGTCATTTCGACCAGTGGCACTTTGCAGACGTGCTAACATTGGTTTGATTTGCACAGCTTTACTTCTCCCAATTAAATGAGTTAGCAATGAGAAGCAGGGGGACAAATTTTAGATTTTGGATTTTGGA
>CAZZZY010000608.1:0-4329 GCA_964658545.1 uncultured Acetobacteraceae bacterium
TGGTCTGGTCAGCACACCTTGCTTGATTTCTCTTACAAGCTCAATCCCTTTAGGGGTGAGTTGCTGACTGGCACAGGGACGATGCTGTTCAATATCAGCAATATTAGCAAAAGTTCTTTCTGCAATAGTGCGTCTCGCAGAGAGGAACGAAGCAATCGCAAGGTTTTGACGCTTTTAGAAGATATAAATATTTTTGCACTACACTTAGTTGAAACTTTTTTGTTCTATAACTGGATTAGCTGGGTTTTTCTATAAATTAAAAGTAGTGGCGTATTGTAATACGCCACTACTTTTAAATAAACGGGTTTAAGTACAGAGCTAAATCTACAATCTAGTGATTTGCAATTATATGGCAATACGCTTGGGTTAAGGCTAAAACTCTGTTACCAGAGTCAATTTTTTAACGTAGACGCAAAGCGGCTGACCGCAGGGTACCGCCAAGGCAATAGAGTTGCCAGTGCGCCCTTGCGGTTCCCCGACTTGTAGCAACTGGCGCGACGCAGAGACAAGAAAGAGATGCTTAACCCAAGCGTATTGAATTATATGGTTGATCTGAATTCCCGATAATTGCCCTCATCTGTATTCTGAATTTTGACTCCGGTATTTCCTATCAATGCTGTATCAGCACCTAACACCTACGAGTTATCATCTTTACGTTTATCATAAGGCTCACCTGTAAAAGGTTGTACCCCAATAGCAGGATAAGCATCATCATTAGGTCCAAAAATTCGCATTGCAGCTTCAGAAATATACTGGGTTATATTAGCAAGGATTTTGGAAATAGCCATAATATTGGACTCCTTATTTTTGAGTCACTTTAATTGTGCTACCTATACTCTAACGCTGATATTCTTGAATTGACAAAAATTATCAATATATTGAGAAGATACGCAATATATATTCAGATAACTTCGCAATACCTTATTTTGTCAAGAAGTCAAACTTTTCTCTTTGAGTCTAATTCAAACTTAGTTATTTATTCAACCCCAGTTTGGTAAATAGTCTGGAAAATAAACTTGCCTTATATCGATTCCTTACACTACATTTCTCAGCAAGTTGTGCTGACCTTAAGATTTTAACAGGGATCGAAGTTGGTCATTCTTGGAACCCCGCTTTCATTCCTCTCCCCGAAAGATCGCTACGGTGTACACACAAGTCTTGGCGCAGCCATATTTTTATTAATAAATCTCACACTGCGTTTCTATCCCGCCTCGGAATGAATTCCGAGTCTCATAGCCCTGAACTGAAGTTCAGGGCGGGATTGCCTGTCTGCGTGACAGTTTCACTCTGACAAAAATGCAGGTAGAGGATTTTTCGACTTGTGTGTAAGTAGGTTGGTGTAAATAATTTGCCATCTTTTACTATTAAAAAATATTAAGTATTTTAGAAATCAAGTATAAATTTACCTATAAATCTACTGTTATACAGCAATCTCTGAAATATCCTTGCCAGGAGTTGACATTATTTATGGTAAATATTACCATAATAAGAAGCATCTTGTAAGGAATCTCTTGCATGACAACTTTGCCAGATTTGGACTACATACATAAACAGCAAAGCCAGCAGAACCAGGAACTAAACTTTTCTGCGGATGACTACAGCTTGCTGACCGATCTTTATCAGTTGACGATGGCAGCTTGTTACACAGGCGAAGGAATAGAACAACGACGGGCAAGCTTTGAATTGTCTGTCAGGCGATTGCCAGAGGGTTTTGGTTATTTAATTGCAATGGGGCTGACGCAGGTATTGGAATATTTAGCCAAATTCCGCTTTAGTCCGTCGCAAATTGCGGCATTACGGGCAACAGGAATTTTTGCTCATGCGGACGATCGCTTTTGGTCACTTTTAGCTGAGGGAAAGTTTACCGGTGATGTTTGGGCAGTACCAGAAGGGACAGCCGTATTTGCCAATCAACCACTGTTACGGGTAGAAGCACCCCTTTGGCAAGCGCAAATAGTGGAAACCTACCTCCTGAATACGATTAATTACCAGACTTTGATTGCTACAAAAGCAGCAAGATTACGGGATGTAGCCGGGGAATCAGCCACACTTTTAGAATTTGGCACAAGACGAGCATTTAGTCCCCAAGGGTCTTTGTGGGCGGCGCGGGCGGCGTTGGCAGGTGGGTTAGATTCCACTTCTAATGTGTTAGCAGCGCTACAACTAGGAGAAAAGCCCAGTGGTACGATGGCACACGCCCTAGTGATGGCGCTGTCAGCAATAGAAGGTACTGAAGAACAAGCTTTTAGTGCATTTCATCGATGTTTTCCGGGTGCGCCATTGTTGATTGATACTTACGATACCGTTGCTGCTGCCCAACGCTTGGCCCAAAAAGTAAATTCCGGGGAAATGCAATTAACAGGAGTGAGATTGGACTCAGGAGATTTAGTTACCTTATCAAAACAGGTGCGATCGCTCCTTCCTGGTGTGCCAATTTTTGCTAGTGGTGACTTAGACGAGTGGGAAATTGCCAGATTAAAAGCATTTGGGGCGCAAATTGATGGTTACGGACTGGGAACACGATTAGTTACAGGTTCGCCTGTCAATGGAGTCTATAAACTTGTAGACATTGATGGTATCCCAGTGATGAAACAGTCAAGTGGTAAGGTTACTTATCCAGGGCGCAAGCAGATTTTTCGCTCGTTTACGGGAGGTAAGGTAAAAGCAGACAGGTTGGGACTTTTAAGTGAAAGTCCTCTAGAGGAAGAACTTTTGTTGCAATTAGTAATGCAGGAAGGTGAACGGGTACAACCGTTAGAATCTTTGGCAACAATTCGTCAGCGTACCGCCGCTTCAGTTGCCAGTTTGCCACAGCAGACACGGCGTTTGGATCGTCCTGTAGCTGTAGAAGTGGAGATTTCTGAAGGGTTACGGGTGTTGACTGAAGAAGCTAAGAAACGAACCGCAGAGGCGCAGAGAACACAGAGTTAATAATTACTCTTTCGATATGTCTTAATTACGAATTACGAATTATTATGAGAGTTGCTTTGTTTGGAACGAGTGCCGATCCGCCAACTGCGGGACATCAAGAAATTCTGAGTTGGTTGTCTGCGCGTTATGATTGGGTAGCGGTTTGGGCGGCGGATAATCCATTTAAGTCCCATCAAACACCCTTAGAACATCGGGCGGCAATGTTAAGATTGCTGATTGCGGATATAGACGCGCCACGGCACAATGTTGCTTTTGAACAAGAATTAAGTAGCTTCAGAACACTGGAAACAGTTGAGAAAGCAAAGCTTACTTGGGGTGAGGATGCTGAATTGACGTTGATTATTGGTTCAGATTTACTGAGTCAGCTACCACGTTGGTATCGGATTGAAGATTTGTTACAGAAAGTGCAACTACTGATTGTACCGCGACCCGGATATGCAATAGATGAGTCTAGTTCAGAGGTAGTGCAAAAGCTAGGAGGGAAAATTGCGATCGCTAGTCTGATCGGTCTAGATGTTTCCTCAACAGCATACCGCGAATATGGAGATTCTGAAGCCCTCACAGCCCCTGTAGTTGCCTATATTAATCGAGAGCATTTGTACGAATGCCAGGACGTTCCCAAAAAAAGATACCAATTCCGCTAAACCAACAACCTTTGGCCGATTTCAAGGTTGGTGTTGATAATGTAATTTTCTCTGTAGATACTGTACAAAATCGGCTGCTAGTTCTATTGGTAATGCGACAGCAAGAACCATTTTTAAATCACTGGAGTCTTCCCGGTACTTTGGTACGTCCCGGAGAGTCTTTAGAAGATGCCGCCTATCGCATTATGGCGGAGAAAATTAAGGTCAACAACCTTTATTTAGAACAACTCTATACCTTTGGCGGGCCGAATCGCGATCCACGGGAAGCAACTGATAGTTATGGCGTGCGTTATCTATCAGTTAGTTACTTTGCCCTAGTGCGATTTGAGGAAGCCGAATTAATTGCCGATCGCATGACTGGCATAGCCTGGTATCCGGTCAAACAAGTACCGCCATTAGCTTTTGACCATAATGAAATTCTGGCTTATGGACACAGGCGGTTGCGAAATAAATTAGAGTATAGCCCGGTGGCTTTTGAAGTCTTACCAGAAATGTTCACCTTGAATGATTTATATCAGTTATACGCCACAGTTTTAGGTGATAATTTTTCCGATTATTCTAATTTTCGGGCGCGTCTACTGAAGTTAGGTTTTTTATGCGATACCGGAATTAAGGTATCACGGGGTGCTGGCCGTCCGGCTAGTTTGTATAAGTTTGACGCTGAAGCTTTTGCCCTCTTAAAAGATAAACCCTTGGTGTTTATTTAATAAACCGCTACGTGTGATGGGGGAGATGAGGTAGAAATAACCAATGC
>CAZZZY010000609.1:0-4316 GCA_964658545.1 uncultured Acetobacteraceae bacterium
GGGTACTTCTGTAAAACATGAAAAAATACAGAACCTCCACCAACGAAAGGTTCACGGAATTCCTTAAATGTAGGAGGTAGATAGTGAGCAATCTGAGGAATTGCCTTTTGCTTACCGCCGGGATAGCGTAATGGACTTTTAAACATAAGGAATTATCGTAACAGGAAGCGGATTTTTTAGGAGTTATTCTTGCAATGTGCTGCCCTGAACCGCATGATCCAGTTAGGCAAACCAGCTAGCTACAAAGTGGAAGATTAATTCGCCACTCTGATTGAGAGAAAATGTGTGTTTTTCTGTTTCATACAACAAAGCCATTTGGGAATTCTAATTATGGAGAGTTCTCAGGCAAGTAACAATGGCTGGTAATGAAGTTGCAGTATGCAAATTTATCTTTTTGAATTTGAAGCAAATCAGTTTGAAGCATTTGGGGCAACTTAGAGTAATAGCAGCACCGTTAGGAAAAGGAGGCGATAGACCTCTTTTAGAGGTGTTGGATGATGTTCTCGATAAAATTTCAACCTCAGATGCACGCAAAAAAGCAGACTTTTACCTTAATAATCGAGGGATTTCCATTAAACAAACAGGAGCAAGTGTTTTATACAATCGCTTACAAAGAGCAAATTTGTATCAAATTTATTCTGATTTAGGAATAACCGAAATTGATAATAGAACCACCAATCTTGATAATGAGGTTGCTCAGTTTCATAGAGGAGAAATTTTCAGAGATAGGCTTTGGCAGAATTTCTTTACAGAAATCGAATTCCAGCAATTATTAGGTTTTTTAATGTTACAAGGAAGTCCTAATTATGGTGTTTCTAAACATCCAGCAGAATTAATTTTAGAAGCTCCAACTAAAATTAATTCATCTGCCGATCTCCAGATATATACTTTTGATGAGTATTTCCAAAAATACAAAAATAATATTAGGATAGGAATCCGGCGCTCGTGGATTGGTCAGTTAAGCGAGACTGAACACAAAAGAGCGATAAGTCTTTCCAGAAAGAAAGATAATTTACCTTGGGTTTTTGACAATATTATAACTGAGCCGCCGAGCGGCTGGAGAGAAGAGGTTGAAGTATCTAAACGTAAGACTGTTTATTATCTAATGATACTTAAAGTAACCACGTGAAAAAACCCAACTATGTAAAGATAAATATGTAGAATAGCATACCCCCTAGAATGCTACAACGTTAATTTCAATACCTTCACAATTCTGCTTATTTAGAGGATTTTTGCCACCAATTTCGCAGAGGATCATTTTTTGGTGGTACATAACGTCCTTTAATCCTAATTGCATTGAGGACGTTACTTAATACTAAAGAATCAATGCTTTGTTTTTCTGACCAATGTTTAATTATTTCTGGAGTTGATAAAATCTGAAGATGGAGAAAATTCCTTTGAAGAAACTTGATCGCCTTGTCGTCATCAGTAGCGATCGCCCATTTTCGGTGAACAGCGATCGCACAAGTTGCAGATTCGCCATCATCAAGTTCAACAGCATAATTTACAAAAGATTCCTCCTCCTCTTCTGACTCAAAATCCACAACTTTTAGTAAACCAAGTTTAATAGCTTCTTCAAACTCTAACACAGCATCATTTTCTTCTTCTTGAAGTCGTTGGAGTGTTTTTAATTCGCGTTCTTGTACAACTGTAGTAACGACAATTTCAGCAGGAAGAGATTTCAAAATTGCCAGAAATTGACCCGACGCACAAAAGTTGATAACACAACAAGCATCAAGAAGAATATGAGAGTGAGTAATTTCCATGAATTGACCTCACTTCCCAGCAGTTTGAATTTGACGCAAATCAAAATCCGTATCTTCCTCCCTCATTCCGCTTGAATACTCCCTTAATGTCTCAGCGATGCGACGGGCTTCTAAGCGGTCAACATGGAGAAATTCAGCAAAACGCCCTTCAGTAATCAAACCTTGGTCTAATGCCTCAATTGCGAGATGCTGATAATGAAGTGGCATTATATCAATCCTTTGGGGGATTTGTTCTAAGCCAAGTTCCTCCTGTACCTTTCTGACTTTTAAACCTCGATCTCGTAATTTATCCCAAGTTCCTGAAGGTAGAAGTTCCATTTCCTCTAACCGATAAACTAGTGCTTCTACGGACACTCCATAGTAATGCGCTAGTGTAAATAAATTAGTCGGGGTGAATTTGCCGTGTGTACGGTACATATCATTAAACCGCTTCAGCAATCCACTGGTAGGCATGAGGAAATACTTAGGGAAAGTTTCCGCTAATTGCTCACTTTCAGGAAATCGCTGATATTGACCATCAAAGTGGAACTCAGGTTTTTGCCGATGTGCCAAAAAATGAAGGTATCCATGCGCCATTGACCAGCGTCTTCGCTCCTCTGGATGATTAGCATTGATGGCCATACAACCACCGACTTGCTCGTTATAGCTATACACTTCTGAGTATTTTTGTGGCATCTGCAAATAGAAGATACGTAACCCCACATCTTGTTCTAGGATGTCCCGCAGTTGTGAAATAGGAGCATCACCTAAACCCAGCCGTTGACGCTCTGCAACTGCTATACTCTCCGCAGCCGATTTGATCGGCATATCGGTTACTTGATACTCAAGAGGATAGTTTTGCGGCAGTGGCGCGTCCATAATCTTCTCAAGTTCTAGGTAATTCTGACATAATTCCTCTAAATGAAGAATGAATGGTTCAATTTCTGCCTGTTGTTCCTGACTGCGTTGATAAACTGCTCGGAACTGTACTTCAAAAGGTTGCACTACTGGGCGCGATCGCACAAAGTCACTCACAGAACGTCCATAAGCACGAGCAAGTTTAATCAGTTCATTGGCTTTAAGACGGCGTTCTCCCTTCTCAATTGCAATCATAGTGGTGCGTGCAGCATCAATCACCTTGGCTGCATCAGCTTGAGTCAGTCCGCACTTTTTACGGGCTTGTTGTAAAAGTTCCCCCAATGTCCGCAGGTCAATGTTATCCAGAATATTGGTAGCCATAATGTTTTTCCTCAACCTTGTTGAGATGAGACTACGTATCTGCTAGATGCTTTCTGATAGTTGCCTTTATTTAATAACCCGTCTGCAATCTGCGATTCCACCTCATTCCATTCGGAAAGATAATTTTGATAAAGTTCTGGTGCAATCCGTTTTTGGAAGTCGAAAACCCATTCGCTATCAGTTGTCCATTTTAGCAGGTCATCTAGCTTTGTACGAAATGGTTCAGCACTAAACAATTCTGGATGACGTAATGGCAGTATCACATAAAATCGGCGCTGCTTCTTTGTAAGACTTTGAGGAGCAAGACGATCTGAAGTATATATGGCAACAGCAAGGTCAATGAGATCGGCAACAATAGCTGGAAACTGTGCCTTAACCCTATACTTGAACTCTGTATCGTCCACATTTATACCAATAGTTAGCTTCTGATCCTGGGAGTGATCAATAAACAGCACAGATCCATTACTATTCGACACAGATTGAAAGTGCAAAGTGTAATCGCTGTAATCACTTTCGTTAAGTTTTTGCTGAAGCGAAGGTCTGTAGTTCATAGCAGATCCTCGTCAAGGTCTATTTCTTTGACTTGTGATCGCCGATTTCGTCTGAGCTTGGCTACACCCTCATCTACATTCGCCTTTTTTGCCCATGCACTGATCTGGGCAAAGATGTCTTTCCTTAGTACCTCTATACGCTCTGTAAAAGTTAAATTGTCAACTTTGGCGTGGTCATTGGGAATTAGTGGAATTCGCCCCTCAAATTCTGATACATACACTTTCTGCATATATCCTTCTATGACTGCCTCTGAAATCTTGCTGGTGTTAAATTGCTGGCCATAACGCAAATCATTAAGAAAACTCTTTCCAGCATCAAGGATAAGTGACTTAGTTCGACTTGGTATGTTGGCTTGTTGTGCTAATCTATCAAGTTTTTTACTTAAATCGGCAAAATCTATAGATTGATTATTACTCGAATCTTTAATTACTTGGGTTAAGAGTTCCCCCATACCCTTGGCTATCACAATAGCAGCATCACCTTTTTTATTGAGATCCTTCCTTAAGGCTTCCATCATCATCCAGGCACATTCGTTGCGTTCAAGCTTACCTTCACAAAGTATTCGGTATGGCTTTTGATAAAGTCCTGAAAGCCCATGAAATCTATCCCCATCAGGCATGGTTCGACCTCCAATGCTAGAACCCTTTATATGATAAAGTTAGCTTATATATCCAACAATGTCAATCCTTAAGATGTAATTTTACCAAAAATGTCAGGTTTGCTCATTCAGTAGATAAATAGGATGATGGCATCACCGTGGTCGGGGCAATAATTTACTCG
>CAZZZY010000610.1:0-4308 GCA_964658545.1 uncultured Acetobacteraceae bacterium
TCAATCTTTTATAGTCCGAGGCGGACTTTGTATGTGTAGCCGCGTATTTTATTCGCCATTACGACTCTTCACTATCACTTTTTCGGAGCATTTTTAGCTGCTGCGGCTATTTCCTCTGGACTAAGTGGCATCAATACCTGTAATTGGAATGATGTATCAATCGCTGCTGGGCCTACCTGCACAGGCGTTTTATCTGATGGGGATTTTGACTCTACTGGAGCCAAGGTTGCTTGATAATCTTGAACTATTAACAAAGGCTGTAAACGCTCAATGTTACGAATTATCGATTGTGTTTGCTCATAAGTTCCTGTAATTTCAGCACTGATAATGCTGCGTTTGAGCTTACCATCAACCTGTAGTCCTAGACTCCCATCGATAATCGGTTCTGGTTTTTGGGAAACTGGCACGAACTTCTTCAGTTTGGCTCTGACTGCATTAATAGAAGTTGGAGTATTTCCAGACTCAATTAAGCGGTTCATATCTAACAGCAATGTATCTAAGCTTTTTTCGTTAGCGAATAAACCTAAAACTTGTATTTTTTGCTGTTTTGCCTGTGCTAGCTCGTCTTTAACTTTGTCAATCTGTTTGATATTGGCTTTTTTTTGGTCAATTTGTCCTTGCAGTTCAGAGCTTTTTGCTTGCTGCTGCTGATAGCTTTCTAAGGCTGGCATCAGCAGGTTTAACAATATATAACCTGCTGCCGCTAAACCAACTACCCCCACCAAGATGCCAATGATTTTTGGTGTAAAGGCAATGCCAAATACCACAGGGGAGGCTGGCGTTTCCGAATTGAATTCCCCACCTTGTTCGGCAAAATTTAAATCATCACTCAGCGTCATTTTGGAATGACTCCTGTTTGTTGCATATTACGAATTCGAGTCACTAAGCCCACTGTGCCTTTTTTCTCCAACTCCCGAATTAATTCTGAAGCTGGAACATCGCTCATACCAGATTGAATAGTGTATTTAACTACTTGTGGTGGCTTAATTGTTACACCATTGGTAGGTTTATCCGCACCTGGTGGTAGGGGAGCATCTACTAATGTTGCCGTTAGAATTCTGCTTTCTGTGGACTTCAAGAACTGAGACTGTTGTAAACTCAATAAGAAGTCATTGACATCGTTAAAAGAACGAGCCAATCCGGTAATTTCTAATCCACCGGCGGGATTGCTTGGGGGCTTCCCTGCCACTGCCGCAACGGGTGGAATTTGTTTAATGGTTTCGATTTGCACTGCGGCTGGGATGCGATCGCGCAAATCTTGTAGCATTGCTGACCAAGGTCGAATCTGGTCAAATACAGTGACTAAAGCTTGGGTTTCCCCTTTAACTGCCTTCGTCTCGTCTTTGATTTTGTTCAGATTTCCGATTTCTGTATCTAACTTCTTGCTTTCCTGATCGAGTTGTGCTATTTGACCATCCAATTCAACAATTTTCCCTTGCAACAACCACCAACTAACTCCCAACAAAGCTGGAAGACCTATACCGACTCCAACTCCCACATAGATTGGTGTCAAATTCCCTGTAGGGAGCTTTAAGGATATTCCTCCCTTTCTCTCAGGCTTTTTCTGGTATGCTGGGCGATCTTTAAGAAAGTTAACATCCAAACTGTACATTTTCTCACACCAACTAGGAATAAATATTATGGTTTGAGAATTCTCAAACAGCGTAACTGTCAAAACAGACAATCCCAAATTTAAGTTGCGCTTCCAGCGCACCAAAGGTACGACTCAAAATCTCAAATATTACACCTCCCGCATTCCTAGACCAAGTACAATCGCCAAGCCAGAGCGTTGTACCTGTGGATATTTATTAGTGTCAACTTCTAAGGACAAAGACCCTATTGGATCTATTTGGGTAGTTGGTAAGCTCAATCGTTGGGTAAAAAACTCATCTAGCTGTTGGAGTCCACCTCCTGGTCCAGCTAATAAAATCTGCGCTACCTCCAAATTTTCACTTTGATTAAGGTAAAAATCGATGGAACGGCGCAGTTCATCTGTTAGTTCTCCCAATACTCTTAAGATGGCTGCCATACCGGGATCGAGTTCAGTCACCCCGGTTTTCCCGCCGTCTATGGGAGTTGGAGGAATAGTCATTCCGTGTAACAGTTCCATATCTCGTGATGTGGGTAAGTTCATTGCCCTTGCTAAGGCAGTTTGCATTTGATAAGTTCCAATTGGTACTGTGCGTGAAAATTGCGGCACTCCGTTAACGATGATGGCAATTTCTGTACTGTCGAACTCTATATCAACTAATACGGCTGCTTCTTGTGGCCCAAATTGTCGCAATTGCTCACGAATAGTCCGAATCAGAGCGAAACTATTAATTTCTAAAACATCGATTTGTAATCCTGCCTGCTCGAATGTACTGATGTAGGTATCCGTTATCTCCTTACGGGTGGCAACTAGGAGTACATGTACTTTTTCAATGCCATCTTCATCTACAAAATACCCAAGTTTCTGATAATCGACATCAGCTTCTTCACGAGGATAGGGCAAATATAAACCTGCTTCATGGTTGAGTACCATTTCTCGCAGTTCTTTGTCATCTAACTCTGCTGGCACTGGTATGATCCGAACGATGGAATCTCGCCCTGGGACACCAGTGGCAACGCGAGAAGTTTTGATTTTGCTCTCAGCTAGCGCCTGCTGGATTAATTGCGCCATTGCTGCGGGGTCGGTGATTTGACCATCGGTAACTACGCCTTCTGGAACTGCTATCGATGTAAAGATTTCTAGTTTCAAGCCTTGACGCTGCTTGCGTAGCTGAACTACATTTACCCGTTCGGGAGCAAGTTCAATGCCGACCCCTTTATTTGATTTGCCAAACAGACTATTGAAGCTTTTTACCACAGTTTTGCCCGCTGGACTGCTAAATTGAAAATTTAAATGATACTAAAAAACAGACTTGATGCTAGGTAATTTATTTAGCCTATAATCTCGACAATTCTGTCTAAGCTTTTCACACTGATCAAGCGTAAAAATACTGGAAAAATGATTCAATTGCGAAAATTTAAAGAACTTGTTGCTTTTGTACTGCTTGGCTTATTAACCACTTGGATTGTAAGTTGCAGCACAGGTAATGGCGGTATAGGTACAAAACAGGCTACATCAGGAGGGGCAACTATTGAGTTTTGGACAATGCAACTCCAACCCCAATTTACCGACTACTTTAAAAGCCTAATTACGAATTTTGAATCGCAGAATCAAGGTATAAAGATTAACTGGGTTGATGTACCTTGGGCAGCTATGGAGAACAAAATTTTAACAGCTGTTTCAGCAAAAACGCCACCTGATGTAGTTAACCTCAATCCGGGTTTCGCTTCCCAACTTGCGGGACGAAATGCCTGGTTAGATTTAGATGCGAAAGTCTCAAACGATTTACGTTCCTCCTATCTACCAAATATTTGGAAATCTTGCACACTTAATGGCAAGAGTTTTGGGATTCCCTGGTATCTCACCACACGGTTAACCATTTATAACACTGATTTATTAAAACAGGCAGGTATCAATAAACCACCCGCAACCTACGCAGAATTGGCACAAGTAGCCCAACAAATTAAAGATAAGACAGGGAAATATGCCTTTTTTGTGACATTTGTACCGCAAGATTCCGGTGAAGTGCTGGAATCTTTCGTGCAAATGGGAGTCACCCTAGTAGATGGTGAGGGGAAAGCGGCGTTTAATTCAGCACCAGGTAAGGCAGCGTTTCAGTATTGGGTAGACTTGTATAAAAAAGGGTTGCTCCCAAAAGAGGCTTTGACGCAAGGACATCGCTACGCGATCGATTTATACCAATCTGGAGAGACTGCGATTCTAGCTTCTGGGCCAGAGTTTCTGAAGACGATCGCTAATAATGCCCCAAAAATCGCTCAAGCTTCGGGAATAGCCCCTCAACTTACTGGTGTCACGGGTAAGAAAAATGTCGCAGTGATGAACCTAGTTATTCCCCGTGACACTAAACAACCAGATGGCGCTGTGAAGTTTGCTTTATTTGTCACCAATGACAAAAATCAGTTAGCCTTCGCTAAAGCTGCCAATGTCTTACCTTCTACAGTCAAGGCATTGTCTGATAGTTACTTTAAAGATGTTCCAGCTAATGCTTCCACAATAGAAAAAGCGCGTGTTATGAGTGCTAAAGAACTACAACAGGCAGAAATATTAACCCCTAATTTGAAAGATTTCAACAAACTGCAAAAAGCAATTTACGAAAACTTGCAAGCAGCAATGTTAGGCGAGAAGACTGTAGATAAAGCTGTAGAGGATGCAGCACAAGAGTGGAATCAGAGATAAATTTGGGGATTGAGGATTGG
>CAZZZY010000611.1:0-4305 GCA_964658545.1 uncultured Acetobacteraceae bacterium
CATCCACTCACAAAATTCTCATTAGCTCAAAAATTCCCAATAAAGAAGAACAGTTTCCAAGACTTGTTAGAAGTCTCCCATTATTTCCCAATAATTGGTCAATTACCCTGAAAATCGCTTAAAAGCGGATTAAGCTCTGTAATCCATCTTTTTCTGACGCACAGTACGCCATATTTGGCGGAAAGTTTTTGACAGCCAAAAATGAAAAGCAGAAGCAGAAGTAACAGCCATCAACAAATACTACTGAATAACTACACAATCACGACAAAAGCCGCCTCAGAGTTCACCCCTCTGAAAAATGCGGCGATTCTTCTCTAGTTCTTCGCTATTGAAGCGGATGCTGTTGGCGAAGTTAAAAAACGTTCCGCTCGTGTTTGGGTAAGTCAATTCAGCCCCCTTTTACCAATTCGCTGCTTTTCGCAATTAGGTTTTGTGGCGGGGTCTAAATCCCAGTCACAAAACGCGCTGCTTGATAGTTGCTCCCCGCAAGCACTTCAAGGTCAACCCAACATCCGATTATTTTTTTCACGTCTCAACAGGACAGTAAGTAAATCTTCAATTCCAACTGTGAGTCAAGCAGTCAGACTGTAAATCTGGCCTTAATTGAGATGGAAACTCGTCATACACAAAAACCGCACGAAAAACCTATAACACCGTAGACTTAGTGTAGTTTAACAGTGCATTTGTAGTCTAATCCGATATCAGTGTCAACGGACGGCCAAAACATCAATTACAGTGGTCGATGTTTGGCGGCAGAGGTGGACAGGGAAGAATTAAGTTATCCAAACTCCAAGATAGTTATGCTGCTGCACTTGCTCCTTTGGGCATTGAACGAGGGGTCAAGGGCAGTAAGGCAACCCACACTAAAGTAAAGGAATATTACCAAGCGGTTAACAGTGAACCGTTGACAGCCATCTGGTCAAATAACCAATTAGCACCCACACCATTTGAATCAGCTAAGACTTACGTTGCCAGGATTCAGTCTGATGAACACTTCCAAGCGATTAATCACCAACTGGCTGACCGTTCGTTTATGGCAGAGCGATTGGAGAGGGCAGAGCAACGGGCGAGAGATAGCGAGAAGGAGCGACAACGGCTAGAAGAAATTGTGCGCGAGCTGGAATTGAAAACCCAACAACTGCGCGACTTGGCCTTAGAGGATGTCGCCTGGGAGTTGGGGCTACACCATGATGAAGGAAAATGGAAGGGTCACGGACACATCATTAATATAGATGGGCCCAAATTCTACGACTTCGCCCCCGAACACTCCAAAGGTGGCGGTGGTGCGATTGATTTGGTGATGCACGTTAATAATTGCAATAGAAGGCAGGCGGTCGTCTGGTTGCATGAGCGTTTTGGTGAAGCTGGAGCAGAACGAGCAGCGATAGCTTTTGCTAAAATAGTGGCTGCTGAAATTATTCAGTTAGAACCACGAACCCCGTTTAAGCCACCCCTTGAGGATAAAGCCAAGTGGACAGCAGTCTCCAACTACCTCACCCAGAAACGGGGGATACCTGAAAACTTTGTAGAAGTTCTGCATAACCGGGGGTTAGTTTACGCTGATGATCAGCAAAACGCTGTGTTCGTCATGCGGAATCTTGGCGAAGAACCCCAGGCAATAGGAGCGTTCCTGCGTGGGACACGGGGCGAGAACAACACTTTTCTTGGGTATGAGAAAGGGACTAAGCGGCGTGAGGGCTGGTTTTACTTTCACTTAGGCGGACAGCCAGCTTCGCCAGCAGAAAGGTTAGTGCTTTTCAAGTCGCCCATCGATGCCATATCTTTTGCCATGCTGGAATATCAGCTTAGAGGCGACGTGCCACCCAATAGAACTTTGTACATGGCGGTAGATAATCCCAAAAGCTTACCAGTAGAGCAATTGCAGCATATTCCTAATTTACAAGTGGCGTTTGACTCGGACGATTCTGGTAATGCAGCTGCACGAGTTGTTAAGGAATTGCTGCCACAGTCCAAGCGCCTCAAGTGCAAAGCTGACGATTGGAATCAGCAGCTTATAGATTATGGACAGCAGTTAAGGCAACAGAATCAGCAACAGCAGGAGCAGGATGATGAATTGAGTCTTTAATAGTCAGCGATCAAGAGAGTGAACTGTACAGTCATTTTTGTAGCATAAAAGTAGTTTTTAGTAGTTGATTTTGATGAAAGTGATTTGAAATTCACTCTCCTTCATCACTTTTTTTCAAAAAAACTTTCCAAACTTTTTGGCGTACTGTGCGTCAGAATTCAATATTATTCTCCTGTGAAAGCATAATGTCACTGTGATATCTAAAAATGCGGAATTTAGGTGATTGGACTTTGGTATGCCATAGCCCTGCCATTGGCGTGCCATAATTGAGCCAGTTTTAGCCCTAATTCTCAATAGTTTTAATTAGTTGAGAATTGACGTTTTGAAATTCCATTCATTTGCCATTGAGATGCCATTGGTGTGCCATAAATCAGCGATAATGGGAGCCAATTTTTGATAATACATAAATTTGCCATAATTCTGCCATTGAGGTAAATTTTTAGTTCGTATACGAAGTTTTTGACGACGAACTCTCTACCGCGCACCTTTTTACGTAGCAGTCAGCCTAAACGGTCGCCATTACACTGGCACAAGCATTTACAAAAGTTAAAAGTTAAATTTGCGATCGCGTTGGGGTACTAGGCATCACCGTCCCAACTCGCCAACAAAGTGCTTCGGCTTATTGAAGCCGAAGCATCGTACAGACTGGAAACGGGAGTATCAGTATTTACGAGCATAGTACCTTTCAAGTTGGTATCTTGAAGATTGGCACCTCTAAATACTGTCCTGTAGATATTAAGGAGACTAAGCAGATGGATATGAAGCTTGAAGTAGTGCCGCTACCCGTAACTGATGTAGAACGTAGCTTATCTTTTTACGTCAAAAAGGTTGGATTCCATTTAGACCACGATGTGCAGCCTGGTAACGGTATGCGAGTTATTCAGCTAACGCCTCCTGGATCAGCTTGCTCGATTGTATTTGGGACGGGGATGGGCGACTCCAGTACGCCAGGCTCAATTAGAAATCTTCACCTTGTCGTTAACGACATTTCAGAAGCGCGGAAATTCCTTGACGGACGAGGAGTTGAAGTGAGTAATATTGAAGACATGGGTGGTGTTAAGTACGCTTACTTCGCCGACCCAGATGGGAATTCGTGGGCGTTGCAAGAGCTACTACCACGCTAAATTCAAGCAATTGAAGCCTGCGAGCGTTAACTATCAATAGTTTCATCAAGTGTCATCAGAATGAAATTTTTTGTATTTAAGACCAATGAGGGTTGAAAAATTCCAAAATAGTTTAACGATAAAAGCCTTACTATTAAAGACTTTTATCGTTAAACTATTTTTTTAGCGTACAATTCTCCCGTTTCGGCACAGTCTAGCCCTCTAAGAAAAAATGTCGTCTAATATAATTATCACGGCATCCGAGTCAAACGAACGCACAAAGACTTAAGCCTTAAAGCAACCCGCCAACAAAGTGCTTCGGAAGAAAGAAGCGCAGGCATTGCACAGACTGGAAACGAAATCAGGTTCACGCTTTAGGTTTAAGTTGTTTAACAGCCTTGCGTTCAACAGGGGTCAATAATCCCCAAACAGCAGATTTAAATTCATCCGTCCATTCTTCTATGAGTTCATCAATCATTTGCCAGGACTCATCTACAATAGACTCCCGAATCAGTTCTGCATTGGCAATCACCCGATCTACTGAGGTGGTAGAACAGAGACTAGAACAGCTATCAGATGCTTGCTGTATAACTATTTCAGTATTTTCTGGCGAGGTTGTGTTCCAGTCACTTTTCAAACTTTTATCTTTTTCTGGAGGTGGGGTGAAATTTTCTCCCCTACTACTGTCAAAATTTTCTAAAAGTTTTGGAGAATCACTAGAACAACTAGAACACTCAATCTCTAACTCTTGTTCTGCAATACTTTCAGACTGTTCTAGTTGCTGTTCTAGTGGTGTTCCACTCTCTGTTCTAGTCTCTAGTTGTGGCTTAGTCCAGGGGTAAAGGAGTTTGCCAGCTATCCGTTTGCGTGAGCCTCTGTTCCATCCATTAGCCCGGAGGATTTGAGTGACACGGTTTTTCTCTGCCATGCCTTGTTTGGCTAACTCAATTTTGAGAACTTCGCTAAGTATTTCTGATGCCGATACTTCATTGCGAATGTTAGCCCAAGCCATGATTTCCGCTTCCCAAGGATCTGTGCTTTGATAATGTTTGTTAGCAGCCTCTAACCATTCATCTTCGGTGTCGGTCAAGTGCCACTGTTCTCCACTCTTGTAAG
>CAZZZY010000612.1:0-4275 GCA_964658545.1 uncultured Acetobacteraceae bacterium
CGAACAGCTTGAGTGGCGCAAGAAAATCGAGGTTGATGATTACAACAAAGTGTCTACTAAATACGCAGAAAAGGGTATTAATTTTGGTGCATGGCAGATGAGAAGAAGGATTGAAGATAGCAGAACATACGGACAACGTCGGCAGCAGATGGAACAAGACCTGCGTAACTTTGAGCCGGAAGACAGTTTGCCTTTCGACAAGGACACCTTTTATTAAAGTAGGTGAGTTAGGCTGTAAAGAAAGTTTTCATCCATCAAATGCAGTGATTTGACCTGAATATGTGAAAGAAAGCGATCGCCTCACCTTGGCATGAAAGTAAATATTCAAAAACTGCCTTTTTACTCCGTTGACTTGAAAGATTTTAGAGATTGCTGATGAAGTATCATAGTCAGTAATCGCAGTGCAGTAAATAAATATACCGCACTGTAACTGTGTTTATCTATGATGTTTTTTACTGTGTGGTGGGGTGTTTTTTGATAATTGTTTGCCAAGAGATAATTCCGACGAAGAATTATTAGATATTGATGAAGTAGCTATTTTATACATGGCAAAACAGCAAGAAATAGCGACTAGGGAGATTAAAGTAGCCTGACCAATTATTTGCCACGAGTTGGAAGTCAGTTGAGACTGAACTCGCCTAAAGAAAACAGACTCTAACTTTTGCTGAGTCGTGCGATTTTTCAAGTCCTCTAAAACTTGCAGACATTCAGATATGTCCTCGCCTTTATGGACTTTTTGGCACAGCAGAATTTCTAAGCGTTCAATGCGACGTTCTGGAGTTGATAAGTTGATATCATCCCAATCGTCCCAAAGTTTGATTTGTTGTAGTTCGGACATAATATGATTCAGACGTTGTAATTAGAGAATTTTCTCAATGCTTACAAAATTACTGACGGTGGCGATGAGGTTTATTTTTAGAGCGTTCGTACTCTATCAATAATTGCTTTGCTTGTTCGGGGAGAATCACCTGCTTTTTGTCAATCCGCAATTGGTAACAGTAGCTTTTATTATCAGGACAAGGGATAGTGCTGGGGGTATTAATTCCAATCATCACAGAACCAAGAGCAACTGCGGAAATGGTAATGGAGTAAGTAATTATCCCTGAGCGACCAGAACCGATCCAACCACCGAGCCAAAAAAGAAACTCTTTAAATTTTTCAAAGCGTTCTTGACGAACTTTGATCCATTCTTTTGACTTTTTGAGCTTTGAATAGAGTTTGGCATTAGATGCTTTCTCAATCTGAATGTCAATGGTGCGTTTCTGGTGAGCAATTTCTTGTTCTAATCGGTACTCGTTCCACTCTCGGACACGTTGGGCGATAGCATCGGCGTGGGCGAAGAAAGCGGAAAATCCTTCATCGGGTAGTGATTCGCCATTAAAGTTTTCAATGGGGACTTTCCCTCAATGCGCTCCAATATACGTTGTTCTAGTCCAGAATAAAATTTCTTAATATCCTGTTTGTTTTCCGAAAGTGCGCGGATTACATTCAAGAGATACATTTGGTTGACTAGCCCGGGAATATTTTGAGCGCGTTTTCGGGTAATATTATCCACTAAATTGACCAATTCCTCTTCAGAAACAGATGCTTCTTCACCAAAAAACTCAGCAATTAACTGGCTCTCATGTTGGGGTTGAACTATACCAAAGTGAGTAGCTACATCAAAATATGTTTTATTTTGCTCCTTAATTAGGTCGCAAGCTTCGAGAAAGCGCTCACACTCCAACTGACGATACTCCTTCTGATTTGGAGATAGTCCACAAGCGCTGATAATCTCAATCGCTTCAGTTAGTTCTATCTCAATGCCGTACTCTGATTTGATGTGAGTTAACATCTCTAGGATATTCATTGGTGGAAATTCAGTTTTATCGGCACGTTTTTTCGATTGTCGTTGGAAATGTGCAGCTGCTTGTTTATAGGTTTTACCCTGTTGAATCAACGCTCGGATCACATCAAAACGGGACTGAATTTCTTCATCACTGTAATCAGCTTGGTCAATAGGTAAATTACTTGCTGTCAACGTGGCATCAACGTCTTCTACAGAGAGTGAATATGTTTGTTGTAGCAGTTCTTTGGTATAAGACATAAATTTATTCCTAGTTAAAGGCATTTTCTAGTAAACAATCATCATCTTCGTGAGGAGGTGAAGAACCCAAATGTGTATCAACCTTGTCGGTAGGGTTTGCAACCATTAGATGATTCTCCAGTTCTTGCTCCAATTTAAAAGTTTGAGCTAAATAAATAATCTGTTGTTGCAGTTGGTAAATTGAAATTCTTGCCTTTGATTTTAAATCTGATTCTGAGAACCCTCCTAACCACCGACAAGCTATCGGATGCCAAAAGGCAGCGATTGCCCAGATAATCATCTTTTGTCTCGGAAATTCAAGAGTTTTATTTTTCGGACTCAGATATTTTAAGAGGGGAAGATAAGGAGATGAAGTACTGAACTGAAAACGAAAATCAACTTGCTCAGGCATGATTTGCAACCTGTTGAGAATTTTTACAAAGATAAGAGAAAAAACCGTAGTTATCAGTTAAGCGAAAGGATAAATCTGATTTAGGTCTCTCAGCTAAAAATTCTTGCTGTACTAAATATTCCAAGGCATCACAAGAAATTTTTTCTGGACGCGGAAATAATCGATTCAATTCACTCTTGAAATAGTGGGCAGTTCCACCTGCAAAGATCATCTCATCAATATCTGATGGAATATAACGATGCAAATAACTTGAAAGCACTGCCCAATATTCTTCACGAGCAATACTGATTGCTGATTTGATTGATTGAATTTCTAATTCTTGTAGCAAAGCATCTTCGACTCGAACTAAAGGTAATAAGGCTTTGAGATTTATTTTGGAACCAGCAGCACTAATCGCAGCCGCAAGAGTCAAAGATTTTTGTCCAGCTACCCGACGCTGTACTGATGATACTAACTTATGAAACCCTAAATCTTCTGTAACTCCACTTGTCATCGCACCCTTATCCATAATCAAAATAGAGGCATTGCGATAGCCAATCATCACCACCGCTATTTTACGTGAACGCAAGTTATGAGTAGTTGTACGTCCTCGTGAGAGCAATCCAAATCCTTCAGGGCGGCAAACAAACTCCACTAGCTTGAAAGAGCGTTTTTCACCCCTCCATTTAAAGTTGAGCAGAGCGCCTGTAATCGATATCTCAAATAATTTGCGATCCGAGTATTCTCCGTAAGGAAACAAGATGCCTAGACGAATACTCGCACCATTGGCTAACGACTTCTTTTGGGCTATAGCACCCACAACAGCCAAGGTTTTATAAATCGCTAGCTCAAATTTTGGCTGCTCTAACTTCAAATCTGCAAAAAACCTCTGACAAATTAATCCTACACCCCAGCATTGCTGATTGTATTCAATCCAAGCTGAATTCTCTGGAGAAGATATACCAATCGCATCCTCCTCATAACTTAAAAGGCTTTGTTTCGGAATTAATGCTGTGTAGGGTTCCATCAAAAGCAACTCCGGCTTACTTGAATCTAGAGTAAAAAAAACTCTACTCAAGGATGCTCCCGGATCGAATGAGATTATTAAATCTGCCATCTCCTTTCAACAAAAATTACTCAACCATTTCATGAAATCATAAGTCGTCAATAGCTCAATTATGGCAAATTTATGGATTTGATCCAAAGAGCCTCAAACTCATATAAATCCGGGACAACTCTGGCACCACTCTAGCATAACTCGGGGATTTTAAATAGTATTTAGCAACAAATTAATTTTATTGATAATCAAGCACTTTTTCCTCAAAAAAATGGCATAACTCTGGCACAATTCTGGCATAATCCCTGTAAATAAAACCGTTTCAGGAGTACATACTATTACAATGATATTATTCTTTTACCAAATGAATAATAGCAAAACACGACGCACAGTACGCCAAATTTGGCGGAAAGTTTTCGACGAAAATTTGCTATATTTAAGTGCATGAGAGTTGGTGAATAAAAAAAGTTGTTGCTGTCATTGTCTCACCAAAAATTTTTCACTCGGCATCAAACTTATTTTGGTTTGATGTCGGTGATGAACTTTGACTTGAAGAGTAGTTGTTGTATTAAATTGTGTAAAGAGGAACAGGCAATAGGGAACAGGGAACAGAAAAGAAAGAATAAACAAGAAAGTGAACAGCTTGGTTTTAAGAGTTTCCTGTTGCCTGTTGCCCGTTCCCTGTTCCTGCCCCGAAGGGGTGTAAAGCTGATGGCAGAGGTGAGCGATGCTAACAGCTGCTAACGTGTCATCAGAGATGGC
>CAZZZY010000613.1:0-4259 GCA_964658545.1 uncultured Acetobacteraceae bacterium
TTTTTTCTTTTCATACGGAAAGAACTACAGTTTTCAAGATGGACGCGGTTTAGTTTATATATTCGAGGCTATGCCATAGATCGGTTTCACCCAACTTTGACGCTAGCGCATTGTAGCAACTGGCGGAAAAAAATTAACCATTCCAAATCACTCTTCTTGCTGAACTCGGCGGCGGACTGAGTCAGCATGGGAGGGTAAGCCCTCTGCTGTTGCTAGGACATCAATGGCACCAGCCACATTTTGCAGCGCAGTTTGGGAGTATTGAATAATACTGGAGTGTTTGAGGAAAGTTTCCACCCCTAACGCCGAAGCATAGCGGGCAGCACCAGATGTTGGCAAGGTGTGGTTAGGACCTGCCAAATAGTCTCCTACAGCTTCTGGTGTGGAGTAACCCAAAAAGATTGCCCCAGCGTGGCGAATCTGTGGTAATAGTGCCCAAGGGTCTTTAACTTCTAATTCTAGGTGTTCGGGGGCAAATTCATTTGAGAGTTCTGCTGCTGCTTCGAGAGATTCCACAAGGACAATCAACCCATAATGAGCGATCGCTTTTTCTGTATCTATTCGCCGTGGATGATCCACTAGCTGTCTTTCCAAAGCTACTTGCACGTTTTTCGCCAAAGCCGCATCTGTCGTCAGCAAAATTGCTGCCGCCATTGGATCGTGTTCGGCTTGGGCTAGCAAGTCAGCAGCTACATGCACCGGATTTGCGGTTTCATCGGCAATCACCAGCACTTCGCTGGGGCCTGCCAAAGAATCAATGCCGACGGTGCCGTAGACAAGTTTTTTCGCTAGGGTGACATAAATATTACCCGGGCCAGTAATCACATTCACTTTCGGAATCGTTTCTGTGCCATAAGCTAAAGCGGCGATCGCTTGTGCGCCCCCAATGCGATAAATTTCTTGTACTCCTGCTTCTTGGGCAGCCACCAAAACTGCTGGGTTAATTGCACCCCGTGGGCCTGGTGGTGTCACCATCACTACGTGAGGTACAGCAGCAACATGAGCCGGAATTGCATTCATCAGCACTGTACTGGGATAGGCGGCGCGGCCACCAGGCACATACAACCCCGCTCGATCTACGGGAGTGTAGCGTTTGCCTAGCACTACTTCATCATCGCCAAATTGCACCCAGCTTTTTGGGACTCGCTGACGATGAAACGCTTCAATTTGGCGGCAAGCTAGCCGAATTGCGCCTAAAAACTCCTTTGACACCTGCTGATAGGCTGCATCTAGCTCCGAGCCTGTAACTCGGAGTTCTTCTGCTTTGAGGGTTTGTTTGTCAAATTCGGCTGTGTAATGCAATACAGCTTTGTCGCCTTGGCGCTTTACTGCTTGCAAAACTTCCCGCACCGTTGCTTCCTTGTGAAGCACCTGTTCGTCATGGGTGCGATCGCAGATCCGTTGCAGTTCTGCTCTAACGTCTGCCTGCTGAGTAATAATTCGCAGCATGGAGTAAGGACAATGCCAAAATTATAATATTCCCACCTGAGATTTAGTATTGCTCTTGACCCACTGGGGTGTGGAAGCTGACTCTAATTCTCTTCTCTAGCTTAACCTGGATTTTTTTGATACTCTCAAGACTGCCAGCAGATGGTTTGCTTGAGAAGGCTACTTCATTTTTCAGGCCGACAAGCCTTCACAGGCTAGCGGCAGAAAGCAGGTGTGTCATTCCCTGCTACACTTATGCCCTTACCTCACTCCTTGCGGGGTACGGCTGATGTGTTTGCACATCCTAAATTTAGGACTAGATTACATTGACAATCGCACTGCTTTATCAGGTAATTGGTAGCTTAGGATTACTATTTTATTTGATATTCCTGATTTTAACGCATTTCCTAAATTGACGACACACTGAATTGGGAACTGGAGAGATTTAGAAAGCAGGGTAAGAAAAACTGTATCGCCTCAATAGTCCAATAGGAGAATTTTTTTAGGAAATTATAACATTGGCAATTTTGATGCTATATTAGTAAGTCTAGTAGTGTGTGTACATATTAATAGTATTTTTGGAATTGACTGTGGCGAATACAAAGTCTGCTCTCAAGCGTGCCCAAATCGCAGAACGTAACCGGCTGCGTAACAAAGCTTACAAATCAGCAGTCAAGACGCTGATGAAGAAATACTCTAGTGCTGTAGCTGTCTATGCAGCTAATCCTACCCCAGAATTACAACAAGAAGCAGAGGCTCGGTTATCTGAGGCTTACGGCAAAATCGATAAAGCAATCAAACGGGGTGTCCTTCACCCTAACAATGGGGCAAGGAAAAAATCGAGATTAGCCAAGAAACTAAAGCCCTTAACGCAAACAGCAGCTTAATAATGCTCTTCTCAACTTAGTGAGCCGCTGAGTTACAAAACTTTTTAAAATTGGATTAATTGGCGTTTTCCGTCAATTAATCATCGCCAGCTAGTGCAGTTTTGAGGGTTTTCACACCACTTACTCTATGGCTTTTAACCCCTCTATCGCAGGGTTGCCCCCTGAGTAACTGGTTTTGATTATACAAAAAAAATTGGTGGGCATGGCTTCCCTCTTGAACAGGTGGCGATCGCGTAGTGGCTAGCAAAGGAGAAAGAATTGACTCGGAGGATAATTTGTCCTTAGTGGCGATCAGGGCTAACAACTTTTATGACAAAAAACCAAGAATGCAACTGGTAGACACGCACGTTCATCTCAACTTTGATAGTTTTCAGCCAGATTTAGCAACAGTGCGATCGCGTTGGCAAGAAGCAGGAGTAGTGCGTTTAGTACATTCCTGTGTTCACCCACAGGAGTTTGACAGCATTCAATCCATTGCCCACGAGTTTCCCGAAATCAGCTTTGCCGTAGGATTACATCCTCTAGATGCTGAGAAATGGAATAGCAAGACAGCCGAGAAAATCAAAACTCTGGCGAGTTCTGACTCTCATGTGGTAGCAATTGGGGAAATGGGGCTAGATTTTTACAAAGCTGATAACTATGAGCATCAGCTGATGGTGTTTGAGTCCCAGTTAGCGATCGCATCTGAACTCAACTTACCAGTAATTATCCACTGCCGCGATGCTGCTGTAGCAACCAGAGAAGTTTTGCAAAAATGGCGCGAACTTAAAGGAGAAAGAGTGCGGGGTGTCATGCATTGCTGGGGAGGAACGCCAGAAGAAACTCAATGGTTTCTTGATTTAGGCTTTTACATCAGCTTTAGCGGGACAGTAACGTTCAAAAACGCCAAAGCGATCCAATCCTCAGCAGCGATGGTGAGTAGCGATCGCCTCCTAATTGAAACAGACTGCCCATTTCTCGCGCCAGTTCCGAAACGGGGTGAGAGGCGAAACGAGCCTGCCTACGTACTTTATGTAGCCGAGCAAGTAGCTAAACTGCGTCAAGAAACAGTAGAAGCGATCGCCCATCAAACCACCCAGAATGCCTGTGAATTATTCGGTCTGTCAATATAAAGTGGGCTTTAATCTCTTTTATGCAGTTGTGCTAAAAAAATAAAACTCTAGGGGAACAAAAATATGCTAATATTATTCCCTCAAAAACATTTTGCTTGCGCCATAATGATAAAGGAAGGAACCTAAAATTTCTGAGCCTAATTTTCCGTGATGTTATCGGCTTGGCCATCTTCCAAATCTCCACACATGACTAACCGTGCCAAACCAGGTTGAGCTAAACTTTTGCACCAAATCGGCTTGATGTGTATTTAACCTATACAAAATCCTTAAACGAAATTGCCTTGTGAGTACAATCCAGCAAAATGAAGTGATTCTAATTCAAAACCAAGAAGGTGCGGATCATTCCCTCAGTCTTAGGATATCTAAGATATCACTGAGAGTATAAATAGCCGGGTGAATTTAAAACACACCGTCTAGAGCTGCGTCAGCAAATTAACGCGCTTTTTGGAGGGTAAATGAAGAAAGTAGATAAAACTCAGGAATATCTCAACTGTATATTCTTCTTACAAGACTATAGTGGGTTTTGGGTGTCTGAGTACCCGATTAGGGGCAATTACCCCCTTGTCGAAATTGCTCATTCCGCCTTTAATCGCTGCGTTTGCCCACACTTGTAAATAGCAAGTGTGTCAGAAGAAGTTCCCAAACAGCTAAGGACACTGGCTAGCAGTGGGAAGCGTCAAACAGCAGTGTCCAAGGGAAAATTTTACCAGGTTGACAAAGGAAGAGGCATGACTAAAGAAACATACATGGAACCCGCCTTTCTGTTGCCCGACTTGATTGAAATCCAGCGATCAAGCTTTCGCTGGTTTTTGGAAGAAGGGCTGATAGAAGA
>CAZZZY010000614.1:0-4245 GCA_964658545.1 uncultured Acetobacteraceae bacterium
ACTTAACATAAAACAACGCCATAGATGGACAAAAGATGAAATCCAATATCTCAAAGATAACTATTTAAGTGAAACTTATGAGGTCATAGGAAAAAAATTAGGTAGAGACGAAGCAGGAGTAAGAGCAAAAGCTCAAGCAATGAAATTAAGAAAACTTGAGTCGTACACAGTTCATCATAATTATTTTAGCATTCCAAATTTAGAGAATTGTTATTGGGCAGGATTTTTAGCAGCGGATGGATGCATAAATTATTCAAGTCATGGTTATATTTTAGAAGTTGGACTACACGAACAAGATTTAGAACATTTAAAAATATTAAGGGATTTCCTTGAATCCAATCATCAAATAGCTGAAATGCCTAGCTCTAATCAAAAACGTCAATATCCATTTGGGAAAACCTACACTACTGGGAAAGCCTTTAGATTGAGAATAAATAGTAAACAGATATGTGATGACTTGATTGATATATTCAATATTACGCCAAATAAATCTTTGACTCTCAAGCCTCCAATTTTAGAGAATGAACAATTAATCAAAGCATTCATTATCGGATTGATAGATGGGGATGGGGGAGTAAATTTATTCAAAGTTAAAGGAAAAGTTAATAGCATAGAAATAGACCTCACAGGAACAATAGAAGTACTGAATTGGGTAAAATACTGGTTTGATACTTGGGTTCCTAATAATCACTACAAATGTGCTAAACCCAAACAAAGCATGAATTCAAAAGCTTATCGATATCATGTAGCAGGGAAACGAGGAATAGAATTATGGAAAATACTATCCCAAGTTAATGTACCTAAGTTAAAACGTAAATGGCACAAACCTTTACCTTATTTTTGATCTCCATAAACTACCAACATTTTTTGATAATAATTACGTAACTCTTCTAAAGTTTGTGGGTTTTGATTGTACGAGTTGCAAATAAGACTGGCCCATACCCTACCTACTTTACATACAGCAGTATCAAACTTTCCTGCTTCAACATCACTTAAAGCATTATTACGACGAATATATTCAATTGCCATCTTGTCCTGAGAAGCTGGACTAAAATCCTTTAAGTTTAACTTTGGCTGAAGATCATACCAACTTTTATCTAACATTTGATAAGCACCAGCCGCAGTTGAACAAACATTTTTGCCATTAATAGGAGCGCACTGTTTCTTTAACGGGTGTGTAGAAAAATCATTAAAAGTTCCGTTAAATACTAACTTGCGATAACTTTCTGGCTCACTGGTTCCTGTTTCTGCCCAACGAATTGTTGCTAAAAAAGCACTCAAACGTGGTGAATAAGGATGTGGTAAGTAATCTCTTGTACTAACTCTTATTTTTAAACTATTTGACGACAATGAAGAAACACTAGTACCTTGATAAATTGAAAAATAAATGCCTAAAGTAATTAAGGAAGCAGTTGACAAATGAATTGGTTTAAAACAGGATATAAATTGATGACGAGGACTGAAAATTAATCCTACTAAACCACCAACAATAAACCCAAATTTCCAACTATCAACTGCCTTACCGAAACTACGCACTTGGCAAACACTATCCGCACCCTTGGATACCAATCCACATGGCAGTGAAGCTACTCCGAAAGAAAATGCAACAGAGCAGGCTGCACCAACTACACCTGATATAAAAATCGGTACAATTTGCATTGCTCTTGCCAATAGCTAAATAACTTTCAACGGTTTACTAAATATTCGTGTAAATAAGGGCGGGGGTTCTGCGCTACACCATTAACGTGAACCTCAAAATGTAAATGTGGCCCCGTCGAAAACCCCGTACTACCTACTGCTGCAATCATCTGCCCACGGACAACTTGTTGTCCCTGCTGCACATACAGTTGACTGGCATGACCGTAGAGAGTAGATAAACTTCCCTGATGCTGAATAATAACTGCTTTGCCGTAACCATCCTTGTCACCCGCAAAAGCTACTCGACCAGCATCAACTGCATAAATTGGAGTACCCTTGGCTGCGCCAAAATCAATTCCCCTGTGAAACTTGCGATCGCCTGTAATGGGGTGTGTCCGCCAACCAAATTCACTAGTTACAGGAGTACCAGCCGCAGTAGGAAAGACAATTCGACGATTATTTAAAACCTGATTACTACGAATAGTTTTTGGTAGTATTAGACCTTGGAGAGATTTAACTAACAGTTGAGATTCAATCCAGCCAGAAACCTGGGGGATGACCATAGCTGCAATTACAATTGAGGTTGCGATCGCATATCTCCAATTTGTACTCGAACTAGTATCGACCGTCTCATCCAAACTAGTTACAGTCGAATTACTAACCTCCTTGTCACCATCAGTTTCAAAGATTATTCGCATTCCCTCAACGCCTTCTTGTATTAGCAGGAGCAACCTGCCAACAACCAATCTTTGCAGTACTCAATACTTCTTCAAAGTCATTTCTAGCTACACGACAATCAGGAGAATTTAGGCCATCCCCAGATGTTGCATGTTCCCTTAGTTGAGGAGAGTAACGTGTAGGAACAGGAGTAGAAAACATATTCACGCCAGGTGCAGCAGTGGGTACAACAGCCGACGATGAAAACTGAAGCTTTTGTACTAATGCCACAGCATTACGCCAGTTATAAAACTGCAAATATCCCGGTTGTAAAATATCTGCAATCCATACCAGCAGTACGAACCAAAAAATTGCCTTTACCGTCATTATTCCAATTGCTTAACCACAGGCAGGGCAAAAGAGGGAACTTCCTTGGGTACAACTTCAATCTTCTTCCCAGACGCATACCCCGGCCCGGTATAACTGCCATTTAGGACAAAATTCAACAGCATTATTAACAACCACACTCCCACACCAGCTACACCCACAGGAGATTTAATTACATCAGATAAAAAATATACTGGATACCAGCCAAACCTCCAGGGGTTTTGCGGATGCAGCCGATGTGCTTTCCAAGTCTCGATGTAGGGAATCTCTATCTGAGGAACCCTCGGCTTATAGGAAGTAGGTGCATTGATATACCTAACTTCTACTGGCTGAGTCTCATAAGTAGTCATGGGAGAAACGTTAGGTTGCTGATTTACTATTCCTCCTTGTTGCTGTACCTGCTGCAACATGTTTTGCAAGCGGTTTGCAGGCACAATTGCTCCACCTTCAGAATAATCAACATCAAAGTTGCGGCGCTGATTTCTGCTCATAATATAACCTCAAATTAAGTAACTAGCTGGCAGGTTTATCATTTACCTGGGAGTTAGTATCTTCCCAGAAATCTTCATCCTGAAGTTGGGCGTAAAACTCTTCTGGAGATAACATTCCAGGTTGATTTTGCACTCCATCTTCAACAAATTGGCTACTATGTACTCGCCCTAACCCAGAAACACTAGAACGAGGAGAAAATTGGACTACATTCTTGGCAGAAAACTCGCTATTTAATCTCATCCCAGGAGTTGGTGAAACCGGGGGGATTAAAGAAGGTTGAATATCAGTATCAGAAACACCAACATGAAGTTGTTGATTGCCGGGATTAGCCAAGTTATCAGACAGTTCATCTCTTTCTTCAATTGCATTGTTATAGTCAGAAATTCCCCAGCCCAAAAAACAAGTAAACCCAGCCAGAAATATAACTGCACTCATCCAATGCACTCCTGAATTGGGAGATGGCATCATCTCGACCGTCGTGCGAGTTGAACCTTCAAGGGTAGTACGAATAGGGGTACGTTTGACTGCCGCTACAACATTGAGCGAACACAAAGCTATGCAAATTATCGCAGCAGCAAACTTGACATACATGACATCACCCCCTCGATTTATTAACAGGCTTTCTATTAGGAACTGGCTGAGGTAATTGCTTCTTCATTTGTTGGATATACATCCGCCTTTCCTCCTCCCGTTGACGTATTCTCTCGCGGATGTCTGCCACCTGTGCCATCTGCTCTACTGGGTCTAAATACCCCCGCGCTCGTAACAGCTGTGCCTGTGCAAGAGAATATGGTTCTTGAGCATTCTTAATCTGAATTAGCATTTGATTTAGATCAACCGATGGTTGAGATTCCAAGTTTTGAGCGTAATCAATCGCCTCTAATTTACCCAAAATCAAAACAGCAGCCGCTCCAGTTGGTATCTTCTCCTCAACTTTCGTACCATCGGTTTTGCGGTACCCCCAGTAAAAACTATTATTTCCAGAAGCCGCTTCTAGTAAAACATCCAGCGAGTTGAATTTAACTATCTCCAGTGCCGGCATATAATGAAGGCGGTAAAATCCAGATTTAT
>CAZZZY010000615.1:0-4244 GCA_964658545.1 uncultured Acetobacteraceae bacterium
GGGAGTAAAGATGCGCTGCACGACCTTGCTCGAAGTGATTTGCAAAAACATTATATTGTCCACATTCCGAGTGTGGGAGAGATTATAGAATATGGTGTTTTTCCCAAATTTGTGACTCCCTCAACTCAAATCGCACTCAGCCACGAAAAGGAAATTCAACTGGAGATTATTTCAGAACATGATGGCGCTTGGATTCGAGTTCCCCAAAACGTAGTAGAAGAAGACCCCCGGTGGCAGATACTTGGACAAGTGGGGGCTGTTCGGGCTAAATGGCACAATAATGGGCTGATGTTGATGCCTGTCACTGCAAAGACGATCGCACTTGAAAAAGCTAAAGCCGGATTAACTGACTGTTGTGCTAAGTGTCAATTTTTAAAGGCAGGTTTCTGCAATCACGAAGATAGCCCAATGTACCAATTGTCTGTCGATCCAAATGGTGTATGCCCGAATTTTGTAATCAACAATAATACAGTCATTATTTAACAAACTTTGGGGGTTTAAGTCCTAGCCTTTGAAGGGCAGCGCGTTTTGATGCCTAAATCTAAATCCCCGGACGCTCGAAGACTCGCTAACGCTGCGCTAACGCAATTCGCAATTAAACTAAGCCACCCACAAGGGGGAGCCAGTCTCGTGGGCGGGTTTCCCGACTTGAGAGAACTGGCGTTGGGGTTTCTACCTACCTTGAGACACAAGGACTTTTTCGCGCCACTTGCGGGCGAAAGCGCGTAGCGGGACGAAGTACGGTTTTGAACCTTTACTTTTTTCATAAATCTAAAAGACGCTCTCTACGAGACGCTCTTGCTAGCTTGCAACTCTTACAGAGTACGCGGACTCGCTTAGAGCGTCGCTTACGTCAATCTCAAATCAGAGAAGCTGCATCTCTTGTAGGTGCAGTCAATCTCAAATCTACAAGACGCTACGCACAGTCGCTTTCCGCGTCGCTATCGGCAATCTACAATTGTTTGATTCTTGACTATAATTCAATACGCTTGGGTTAAGGCTAAAACTATGTTACCAAAGTCAATTTTTGAACGTAGACGCGGAGCGGCTTGCCGCAGGCTACCGCCAAGGCGCAAAGAACGCAGAGAGAAGAAATAGTTAGAAAAGTGCATGAGTTGGAGTTGTTTGAATAAGTTAGTTATGAAGTTGATGAACTAAAATTTTATGAGTTTGCAATTGTTTTCCTAAAGTCACGATATAGGACAATAATTCTTCAGGGTGTATAGTAGTAAATTCAGTTAGACTTAATTGCACGTCATCAGAATTTTGTTTAACGCGACTATAAAACTTTCGGAAAGCGGGAATTATTGACTGATCTAATTGAAAATTAGCTGCTAACGAGTCAGGAATTCCACAATTATCTAAAATGTATCTAGCTAGAGGTTCCGGCATTTTAATTAAGGTTTGCAACTCGGATGAGTTCTCTGTTTGGGAGTCAACTCTAGAAAAAGCTATCCAATTTTCTCCAAGATTTATTTGTTGATTATTTAGAATGGATAAGTCATTTGTCCCCTGTTTTTTCAGAGGAATAACTCGATGAAGTGAGCGATTTTGTGTGGGGAAATACACGACTTTTGATTGAGTCATCGGAGAATTTTTCTGTGATAGCTCCTGTTTCAGGAGTGAGAGAAAAATCTGAGCGATTTCCACCGCCTCTGCAAAATCGGACTCCTCTTGGTGCAGAGACCATTTTTTCTGAGTAGTTTCCTTGATGTGGGCAAATACAACTTTGTGTAGTAACTGGGTATTATTTTGATAATTAAAACTCACCTCTCTAACACCAGCAGTGCCCTTGATGTTGCTTCCTTATACATCAGTTTTTTAATTGGCGGCGGCTCTAATTTCCAGGCATCTTGAATGCTAAATTCAAAATCTGCCATCGGTGAATACCGCATGAGTTTAGAGCCAGTCTCTGATTCCGACTCAAAAGTGTTGTAGCGAATATATGGGATTGGCTTGGAGTCCGAGCGGAATCTAGAACCTGTCAAAAATACCAGCATTGATGTCGAAAAATACTCAAATACCGTCAGATAACTACTGGCTGGACTGTGATGTGCTTCGTCAATCAGCAACAGCCCGACGTTCCCTGGTGCAATATCTCCTCTGCTAACTAATTGCAGTAAAAATTGTCTGTTTACCACCAGTAAATCAGCACTGTCTAAGTTAAAACCGTAAGATTTCCAATCTTCGGCACGTAGTTCTGCGATTTGCGGTGGCGGGACTCCTGGTGGCAGAATCCCTAATTTGTACAGTGGCCATTGTTCATAAACTGGGCAATGTCTGGAGTCTGTGGGAAAATCCTGTAGAATTCGCCCTCTGAGCGTACAGTTGTCCACCACGATCATTGTTTGGCGACCCTGCATATAGGGCGCTAGTACAAAAGGCAAGGAAGTAATTACTGCCGTTTTTCCGGTTCCGACACCCATTACTAATAATGAAGCTCCACTGTTGGGACTCCTTCGCCTCGGTTCTAGTTCTCCATTCGCCGCTTGCTCCCAGATTTTCACTAGTGCTTCTTTTTGATGCCCAAACAATTTCGTTTTTCCTGACATCAATCTTTCGCTCACTACTGGACTGTAGTGAGCGAAATAGCCGACGGATTTCGAGAAGGGTGAATCAAACATTACACCGAATCACTTTTTTTCCGGTTACAACTTGCACATAGAGCTTGACCGTTGTACACTGCTGTCGCTCCTCCACGCGAATAAGGAATTTTATGATCGCAGTGGAAGTTCTCTATTGTTAATTTAACACTGCATAACTCACAACAATATCCGGCTCTAAGTAAAATTAATCGCTTTTGGGCAAAAGAAAAACAACGGCGATGTCCCATAACTTTTTGAATCCATTCCGTCAGCAGAAATTTTATCCCAGCACTGCCAGTTTTGACTCATTTTACACAGTAGAAGTGATTGCAGACGCGGCTCGTTCTCTGATTGAGGGTTTATCACAGGTTGGAATTCGTCGCTTAGTTGTTGTAGGTGGGGCAGGTGTTCTTGAGGTTGAGCCAGGGGTTGAATTTGTCGATAGCCCCAAATTTTTTGAGGCGTACCGCCCTCTCGCCCTTGTTCATCGCCAGGCATATAATCTCTACAAAACTTCCGATTTAGATTGGACGTTTGTCTGTCCAGCGGCTGAAATTGCACTAGGGGAACGAACTGGCAAATTTCAAGTTGGGGCTGACCGCTTCCTGACCAACGAAAAGGGTGAAAGCCGAATTTCGGCTGAGGATTTTGCGATCGCCTTCGTCAATGAAGTTGAAACCCCCCAATATATCCATCACCGTTTAACAGTTGCCTACTAAAACCTGAGTTGTACTGTGGTTATTTATCAAATTACAGGTCAACAATGATGCTGGTAATGCAATGCTCGGATTTTTAAAGAACACCTGATAGTTTTTATCTAAAATTCTCAAGGTGTAAGGTTTTTTGTTTAAAATTAATTGACCAGAAATAATACCGATCGCCTGAAAAAAAATGTCTTTTGTCTCTGTCATATCAGGAGATATACTAAGATGGATAGACGGATTATACGGAATTATCAAATATTCCGATGGATGCACATCTATTGTCTATTATTAGGAGTCGAACTTGTACATCGATGGTTATTGGTAGCGTGAGCCACCAAAAAAGCAGGTACATCGGGAGCAATCACCACTTGATCACGCCATCCACTCAGTCCACTGTGGCGCATCTGCCACCAGTTGAGCAAACTTGTCAGGTCTTGCATCCTCAAACTCCAGCATCACACCGCAACGCTCATCAATCGTTAGCGTACTGAGTAATTCTTTAACTGATTCTACACCGTATTCAACCCGCTCAATCGCCAGTCGAGCATAATATTTAACCCGCTCCCACCAAGAATTACTGAATCCCGCCTCTGTGTCCATACCCCCCCGATTATTACTTCCATCTTCATTAATGGGGGGTGTGGACGGAGGTGAAGAAGGCAGAGGTGCAGGGGGCAGGGTGCAAGGGAGAGATTCCCCCTGCTCCCTGCCCCCTGCTCCCATGCTTGCTAACGGAGCATTAATCCCATATTGAGACTGCATTCTAGCTGCATAAGCCGTATTTCTCTCTTGTTCCTCTTGGCGTTTCCGTTCCTTGTCCTCCCGTTGCCTCTGTCGATAATCCAGCACATTCTGGACAAACTCGACATCAGAAGTATTCAGCCGATAATACCGAACCCTCTGCCCATCCTCCATTGGTCGCCGCGATTCAGTGGACAAGCCCAGTTGTGAAAGA
>CAZZZY010000616.1:0-4238 GCA_964658545.1 uncultured Acetobacteraceae bacterium
TGAGGGAGTGAGGGAGTGAGGGGGAAATAACCAATGCCCAATGCCCATTCAACCCAATCGTTCCTGCAAACATTCTGCAATGCGTAGGGCTGCTCCTGTTTTTCCCATACGTCGCAAACCATTTTCGGCAATAATTTGCAAAATATCAGGATCTTTAAATAGCGACTGTACGATCTTGGCAACTTCTGCTGGCTGCTCGACTAAAATCAAAGATGAGCCTAAAAGACGACTTTGAGCTTCAGCAAAGGTAGGATTATATTGTGGCCCATTACCGGGAATCGCGATCGCAGGTTTCCCTAAACCGATAAACTGTTCTGTAGCTGTACCTGCCATTGCGATCGCTAAATCTCCTAAATGCAAGCAGTCATTATAAGCTTGTTGGGTCAGCAATAGATATGCATCTCTTTGTTTAAATGTCAAGATATTTGGATCGGAAAGTTTGATAGGACATACTGATTCAGTGCGCCAGCCTTGGGATTGGACACTTTGGGATAAAATATGAGAGTCTAAACTAGGAGCGATCGCACCTAAAAACACCACTGTGCTAGAAGTATAAAAGATAGAATCTCGCTCTTGGAAACTTGCCATTAACGCAGATACGGCAATCATAATTGTTTCCCAGTTAGCGTATGCCTCTGGCGGACGGGAACCAGGAAGAAGAGTTACAACAAAAGGTCGAACTCTCTCTTGCTGTTGACTATCCTGACTATAAAATTGTTGGCGTGAAAACTTAGGTTCCAAACCATCCATCATAGGATTACCCAAATTAAAAGCTGGAATTGGCCATTGTTTTAATTTTTCCGTTGTCAGCGCATCTCTAGGGAACACCGCCTTACAACGGCGACGACTCATTAACCAACGTTCCCAAGGATGGTAAACTGAACCAGAAAAATTTTCCCAACGCGCATCTTTGGATTTCCGTGGTAATAACCCAGCTTCATCCTGCACATAATATTCAGATTTCGCCGTACCCACAAAAGCATAATTAGCGCCACTAAAAGTTGCAAACAATAGTGGGACAATATCTCCCACAGCTAAAATCGCTCTTTTATTACCTAATTTTTTTTGAGAACTCACCCAACGGCGAATAGCTTTAATCTGGCTGAGGGTAAGTTGCAATAAACCACCGCGTACATCCCGCGCTAATTGGCGGCTATCCATATAAATAAAGCCGCCAGAAGGCATAGTGCGGACTGAACCAATGAGAGGGATATCCAACTGTTGGTAAGCACGTCCTTCACCCACCAGAGGTAAAGCAAATACCTCTGGTGGATTTGATTGTCGTTGAAGTTCTTGCAAAATCCGAACTGCAATTACATCTTCCCCATGACCATTACTTAACACAAGTAACCGCAAAGGATAAGTTGCAGCTTGAGAGTTAGAGGCTAGGGATAAACGAGATACATTACTCATATTGACACTCTCAAGGTCTAAAGACACTGAGATTCTACAGACAGAATTAGTTTAACCTAATTCTTGTTACGGTGGTCAAACACCGTAAGAGTGAGTTTACTTAAATCGAGTGTAAGTTTTCCCGTTACTTTTTTTAAGATATAGGACTCATATTTGATTTTTGAAATATACGTAGGGTGCGTTATGCCTCTGGCTAACGCACCATCCGAAGGCTTTGGTGCCGTACTCTCGGCGATAACACACCCTACACATACTTAGATTTTTTCATAAATCAAATCGGATTCCTATATATGTTTTAATTTATCATGTGATAAATGTTGTCAGGTGGTACTGCTTGCGCCCGGAGGTTTAAGTGGAAGGAATAAATTAGTTATGATTCCCACAATGATTGCACCCCAACCCGTAAGTAGAGAGGAGATTAAGGGGGTTCTTCGGGTTTAATTCAGTAATCAAGCGGATATGAAATCACAAAGAATTGGTATCAGCACTGAGGGGTGTTTTGAAGAATGGGACAAATTGTATCTTCATGGTGGTCGCTGATATTTTTCCAGCCTGAAAGTAATCCCTTGATTTCAGAACGTAAAGTTAACAACTGATCGATTTGTTGATCAATTTGCAAGAGCTTCTCTTCGAGCTTTTCTTTAATTTCACCACAGGGAGCTTGTCCTTGGTCATAAACCTGAAGAATATTTCCAATCTCCTCTAAGCTAAGACCAAGATTTTGTGCCCTTTTTATGAACGCTAGACGAGTCAATACATCCAATGAAAACTGGCGGAAGCCCCCCTCTGTTCGTCTTGAAGACTTGAGTAAACCTAAACTCTCGTAATAGCGAATTGTCCTGATGGGGATTCCGCTTATATCTGTTACCTGGCCAATTAAAAGTAGTTTTTCTTCCTGAGTTAACACGGCAGATTTTCCCAATTATTGTAATTATTATCACATATTTTAGTAATTATTAATTTATTTGAGGGTTTGACGAAATATTAGCATCAGTAGATTAACTTTTTATCTAATTAGATATTTTACTAAGTTTTTATTTTTCAAGTATCTATTAGGAATGGATACTTAGGAGAGAGGTCGAAATTGTACCTCACGCTTGTCGATAAACGCTATACATAAGCTTATATTTAGTTGCCATAATTGTAACATTCTTACTAAAAAACAATTAAATTTTGCCTCTAGATTTTTATCTATTTATTGGATAGCTATTGGTCATGGTACTGAAAGTAACTGTTTTTTAAAAGTTTCCATGTTACTTCTAGATCAACTGCTTCACCTCAAGTGAAACTATAAAAATGAATCTAAACTCGCAGACTTTTAGCTCAACCCGTAAACCTAAAAATTTTAATAATCCAGAGCGTTTTATTGAAGGATGGTATTGGGTAATTCCCTCTCGAAATCTGCGGGTTGCTGAAGTAAAACCTGTCACTATTTTGGGCAAAGAACTAGTGATTTACCGTGGTAAAGACAAAAGAGTAGCTACCTTTGATGCCTACTGTCCCCACATGGGTGCTCACCTTGCTGAAGGCAAAGTTGAGGGTAATTCACTCCGTTGTTTTTTCCACCACTGGAAGTTTGATAGTGAAGGGATGTGTATTGATATTCCATGTTTAGATGCGCCGCTTTCTCTGAAGTTACAAACTTGGCCCACTGCTGAAAAGTACGGCATGATTTGGGTTTGGACTGGAGAAATACCACAACAACCTCTACCTTTCATTCCAGAGTTGGAACAAAAAGAGTGTGATGTTGCCATCACTTCTCACTTTTTGATGAACTGTCACCCCAATGTGGTGATGATTAATGCAATTGATGCTCAACACCTCAATACGGTTCACAAACTGCCAGTAGAAATTATTTTTGAAAGACAGGAACTGAACGAAAATGCAATTATCTTCAGTAACACTACACCCATCAAAGAAAATTTATTTTTGATTAAGCTCATCCGTCTATTTTACAAAAATGTCATAACTTACAGTATTTGCTATTGGTATGGTAGCATTGGCATTGTGACAGTTGGCCCCGATTTCTTCCATGTCCATATGATGTTTCCAGTTCGCCTCCACGAAGGGGGAAAAACTGAAGGTCAAATCCTGTTGATGACTAAAAAACGTAAAGGATTTTTTGGTGGGCTATGCAATCGAGTTGTTTTGTGGCTAACCAAGATTGCCGGGAAGTTCTTTCTCATGGGTGACATCAAGATTGTCCAAACAATTAAGTTTGATTTAAAAACTCCCATTAAAGCAGATCAGCCAATCATCCACTTTATTAACCATATTGAAAAACAGCAATCCCTAATGTGGGGGACTTGGCAAGAAGCGCGATCGCGCGATGTGGAGAGCAAGCCCAAGCGGGAGAGATGGCAAGATACAATGAGTAATGACTAATATCATGTCTATATTGACCAGAATTTTCTTGGAGGTTACAAAGCCATAACTTAACAGGCTAATTATTTTATGGTCAAACAGACGTGATATAGCAACTAATAAAAGTTAAAAGTTCAACAAATTACTTTTAACTTTTAATTTATTTTTTCTTGGGCTACCAAATAAATAAAAAGAAGTGGCAAAGCCACTTCCTAATTCCCAGGTAGAACCTAAGATATGAGTATAACCACTACAAAAATTTGAAATAGTATAAATAAACACCAATTAGCTGAATATCTCTATTTTCCTTGTTTTCTGGGTGAGGAAATCCTGATTTCCATCCGCTAAATAACTGTATATTTACATAAGTCTCATGATTGCTCTTCAATCAGTCGCGGGTCTGAATCCCCGATTGATTGATTCTGACCGGAGGCGGAGCTTCTCCGGCTCCGCTCCTGTTA
>CAZZZY010000617.1:0-4237 GCA_964658545.1 uncultured Acetobacteraceae bacterium
ACTGTGTCAAATTCAATTAAGCTGTGAAGCTTGCCACAAATCCACTCCCCTCTCTTGCCAACTGAGAAAATCACCACCCATCTCAATTCATCAAATGCTTGACGGTACTTTGTCAGTCAATTGGAAGACAGATTATGCTGGCGAGTTTATTTGTCCCAACTGCAATCAGGGAAAAATTAACAATTTTCATCACTCTCAAAAACCAATTTGTAAACTTAGACTCGAATGTGATTCATGCTCTCAGATAACCAACTTAACTTGTGAAGTTCCTCAACACCCACCTATCTCAATTCACCAGACCCTTGACGGTACTTTACAAGTCAATTGGAAGACAGATTATGCTGGTGAGTTTATCTGTCCTCAGTGCAATCAGGGACAACTCAACAGATTTTCTTACTCGAAAGGATCTGTTTGTAAACTGAGATTGGGATGTGATTTTTGTCATCAAGTAACATACCTGACTGGTAAATTTAAACATTTACCAATTTCCATTCACCAAACTCTTCAAGGAACTCTATCAGTCAATTGGGCAGAACAGTATGTAGGCGAATTTATTTGTCCTCAGTGTAATCAGGGACAAATCAGCAAATTTCATTATGACGATGGACTTAGTTGTCAACTCAAACTAGGATGTAATTCTTGCTCCCTTAAGACTCTGCTTTGTTGTCAAGTTCCACCTCAGTTTCACAGTTATCGCCAGCATTTAGTTTGTCCTAATCCCCTGTGCCATCAAATTGGCCCTGATGGACAGAAAGGGTGGATTTACGAGAGCTTTGGTACCAATAGCAGCCAGAGTAATTGTCGCTGTTACTTCTGCCACATAAATTTTCACCCTAACGCCACAAGTTATGGCAGTTGGGTTGGGTATCAACAACAAGAAACTTTATTGAATTTCTGTTTTGATGATGATGTTTGGGATTTTCGCCATTTTATCAAAAACTCACCCGTGAAAATCCTTAACTTTAAGTCAATTAAACCTGAGTGGTTTCGCGTCCTAGTCAAGCAATATCTATATTCCTTACTCAAATCAGGTAGGTACTCAGCTAGTGCAAAACCGATGAATTCTCTTGTGGCTTTGCGTCAGTTTAGTCAAATTTTGAAGCCAAATAATATCCACCATCTCCCTGAGATTAGCCGGGAACTAATCTTAGCCTTTCTCGACCTCAACCAAAGTAACTGTAGTCGAACCATTCGAGAAAAGCTATATATCCTCAAAGATTTTTTTGATTTTTTCGGATTAGAATCTCAAAACTTAGTTCGTCATCGAGATATTCCTAAACAGACTATTCAGGATGTGGATTGGTTGGATGAAATCACCCGTCAAAGGATTAAACAGCATCTTGACAAAATCCCTGCTCCTGTTGCTCGTCACTACTTAGTGCAAGAATATACGGCTGCTCGTCCAGCAGATATCTGTCAGATGGCTTTTGATTGTTTATCCGAATGTGAACGTCTGCGAACACAAATTAAGCAGTTGACCACACCTGAGTCATCCCCAAAAGTTGTTTCTCTGAACTCGGTTCCTAAGAAGTCTGATAATGGCGAACTCAAGAATCTATCTCAAGAAATTACTCATTTAATTACCGAAATGGGCATCAAAATCGGTGTTAGATTAAAACAGGAAATAGCCAAACACGATGTCACTAGGGTGAAGTTGGCAATATCCGCCTTTGAGCAATACCGAAGCCATAATAGCATTGAGAATCCTGGTGCTTGCTTGCTGGCAATGATTCGTGATGAAGCTGAACCTAATGTTCCTCTCAAAGCGATGACTCCTCTTGAGGATGAGTTTGAACGTTGGTATTGTCAGGCTATTGAAAGTGGTTTCTGTCAGGATGTTCCGAAAAAATATTTACCCATACAGCAAGGAGAAATTCAGGTTAGAGTAAACAATGATAAATTTTCATCAGGTTATGAACTACTCTCCTGGCAAATAGCTAAAGCGAAAATGGAATTAGATGAAGATTCATCAATATCTTGACTCAGGGTCAACTCTTTTATACCCTCGCTTTTCCCTTCGCTCTTGCAGTTTGTAGTAAGTTATTAAAGCAGCTTGGTAATCAGGGCAATCTAAATCTTTTGACTTGCCAAATCCTCGATAGATGGCACTGCCCCAAGTTTTAGTGATCGTCCACTCTCCAAATAGGTTTTGGCAAAGGGTTAAGGTGTAGAATCGCGTATCTCTTTGCCACTTCGATTGAAGCCATTTGTCAAGTTGGTAGGCAATTTTTACAGTTATCTCAACCATGTTTTTGCTTCGCCGGGAGCAAGAATCTATCAACACAATGATTTTAATAATTAGGCACTGAAAAGTTCGGTACTGAATCAAAAAAACTAGTTACATTTTGTAAATTTTTCTGCTTTGTTAAAAGGGAGTTATCAGAGGTTACGTTGTAGAAGAATTTAACAAAAGTCAGTCACAGTAAGCTTTCTACGACGTGGATTCTACATAAACCACTGCATAAGGCATATAAGTTTGACCGACGATTATCTTCTGGCAGAAAATTTTTATGATGCACAGTCAGTGTTAATGCCATTCTAAGAGAACGGGAGAGTTCGGACGTATCATCACCGGGGCGAATACATTGCAACCCACACTTAGAACAGCGCCAGCCTACAGATTGTTTCACTTCCAGAGCAATATCTGACCAATTTTCTGGATAACGTACCTGGGATTTAGAAGGCATTTCCTGATTCTCAAAATGCGTAGAGATTTAATTACCAGTTCTGGGATAAGATTAATCTACTATAATTAGTCAATTTATTAATTTTTATTTATCTGAATCCTTCAACATTCCCGTCAACAATTCCGACATCTCCCACAGGTCTTTATTGCGGTTATCATCATAAATCATCAACGTTCGCGGGTCAGCATGACGGCTCAACTTCTGCACCTTTCTAATATTCCCATCAGTCGCATCGAGCGCCGCCGTAATCGCCGAATGCCTGACCCTATGCGGTGACATGGGTTTCTTGACTCCCGCCTTCTTAAAAGCCGTCGCCACTATTTTATAGATGGCATCAGTAGTTAAGCGATGTCCTTCATTATGAAAATCCAATGCTGTAAATATCGGTAAATTGCCATTCAAATCCCCCCTAGCAATTAACCAATCAGCAAGAGCAGCCGCCACATCCTTGGACATATCCAAATATTCTTCATTCGTTCCCTTACCCTTACCCAAAACCCGCAACTTACGCCCATAAAAATCAAAGTCCCCTACATTAAGATGGCATACCTCCTGGCGACGCAACGCTAAACCCCACAGCACCAGAAAAATCGCATAGTTGCGTTTACCAATCAATGTTTCTCTATCAAATTGCTGAATCACAAGAGATATCGCTTTGCTATCAACACCCCGCGTATCCCGATAAGCCTTGACCTTCTCCCCTGAAACATCTTCCAGGGAATAGTTGCACACTCCCAACTTCCGCCCCATTTTCGCCAGCGACTTAATCGCCGCTAACCGCCGATTTATGGTTGCCTCCCGCAGCCCAGATTTAATCAACATCGCCTTGTATTTCAACACCACCATCACCGCTTGAGAGGGCTGCAAGTGCAAAAACTCCAGCACACTATCCCCAGTCGGCGGTAATAAAGTCATCTTGATAAAAAAATCTCTCAAATCCTTTTCATAAGCCCGTCGAGTATTGGGGTTGCGCTTATCTGCCAACAGCTGCGCCAACACATCTGGATCTTTGTCAAGTTGCGCGTCAAAATATCTGGCGATCGGAGCATCTAAACACGCCTCCAATTCAACCTTAATAATCTCACCCCAACCTGGCTGATTAGGCATAAATGCTCACTGCGTCGTTCTTGATAATGTAGGTTTCCAATAACGTCTATCATACCTGGGTAGGGGGGAGCATCAATCAAAACCTGAGTTCAGGAGCTAAATACTTCTTGCGTAAGTTTAATGGTGTCATTTAGCTATGTAGAGTCTGTAAAATCGCTGCTTTGATAGCAAAATTGATATCGGCAAACTGATTCGCTTACTTCTGGCGATCGCCCCGCGCATAACAATACCTGACCAAAGAAACACAACAAATGGATACTCGGATTCGCTCATAAATAACAAACCTTCAGATGCTTGTTTTAACTGAGCGATAATTTTTGAATTGGTATTAGTCATTAAAAAAAGCGATATTTTAATCTATGGTGTGCTGGTGGCACGGTGATGCCTAGTGTGCTGGTCTTCATAAGAATTGAATCAACTAGGTTTGACGATTAATGTTAGTA
>CAZZZY010000618.1:0-4235 GCA_964658545.1 uncultured Acetobacteraceae bacterium
CGATGTTTGGCGGCAGAGGTGGACAGGGAAGAATTAAGTTATCCAAACTCCAAGACAGTTATGCTGCTGCACTCGCTCCTTTGGGCATTGAACGGGGGGTTAAGGGCAGTAAGGCAACCCACACCAAAGTAAAGGAATATTACCAAGCGGTTAACAGTGAACCACTCACCGCAGTCATTACAAATAACCAATTAGCACCGACACCTTTTGAATCAGCTAGTAGTTATGTAGCCAGGATTCAGTCTGATGAACACTTCCAAGCGATTAATCACCAACTGGCTGACCGTTCGTTTATGGCAGAGCGATTGGAGAGGGCAGAGCAACGGGCGAGAGATAGCGAGAAGGAGCGACAACGGCTAGAAGAAATTGTGCGCGAGCTGGAATTGAAAACCCAACAACTGCGCGACTTGGCCTTAGAGGATGTCGCCTGGGAGTTGGGGCTACACCATGATGAAGGAAAATGGAAGGGTCACGGACACATCATTAATATAGATGGGCCCAAATTCTACGACTTCGCCCCCGATCAACAAAAGGGATCAGGTGGTGCAATTGACTTGGTGATGCACGTTAACCAGTGCAATCTGCGGCAAGCGGTCGTCTGGTTACATGAGCGCTTTGGGTCAGCTGGGGCAGAACGAGCAGCGATCGCATTTAGTCGTCAAGTGGCTGCTGAGATTATCCAGTTAGAACCACGCGACAAATTCAGGCTACCAGTTGAGGATAAAGCCAAGTGGCAAGCAGTCTCCAACTACCTGACCCAAAAACGGGGAATACCATCAAACTTTGTGGAAGTTCTGCATAAAAGGGGGCTAGTTTATGCTGATGATCAGCAAAAGTTTACCAATTTGTGGCAGTCAAAAAGAATGACGATATGTGGCAGTCAAGAAAAAAATGAAATTGATAATGAGCTAGGGGTGAGCTATGTCTACCCCAAAATCGGACATACTAGAAGATTCAAACGTGCAACTCTAGAGAAGCAGGGTAGAGAACTGGTATTTACCCATGATGAACGAGGTGAGATTTTTCGAGTGGCAGTCAACCGAAACCAGTCAGGTAAGCTTGAGTATTCACCGATTTATATTGGGTCAGTAGAAATAGAAGATATTCAGCTTTGGCAAAAAGCAGAGCGTGTATTGCAACGACTAATAGAATCAGAACAGCAACAAAAAAGAAAACAGAGTAAAGGGATCTCTCTAGGTGATGGCGCAACTAGACACCTAGCAAGCTCAAATAGCCGGTGTCTGCCACTGCCACAAATCCTATCTGGAGCCAACCAATTTTTTGCAGGCAGCGGCAGACACGGAGCTTCGCCGCCTAGAAGTTAAGCTGACTTTTCCCGTTATCTTTTTGACAGAGCGATCGCTCACAGCTATAGAAAATTTGACAGCAGTACCAGCAGGAGTTGTTGGGAGCATCTGCAAAAAGATACTCTCCTACAGGAATTACTCCTTCATTAAAGGTTATTCTTTTAGCGTCTGGAGATATCTAAATATTTTTGTATATGTTAGAAACTCCATTGCCCCAGACTGCATCTTCACAGGAGTTTTGATTGTGTATCATCTGGGCGTTTACGAAATAAACCTGTCATACTCAAGCCAGTAATCAACAAACCAATTAATCCCAAACCATTTAGAAGTGGATAGATTTTTTCTAAATGAATGATTTCTAAGGTATGAATATGTAGAATAAATTCACCTAATTCACGTTGATGAAACCATTCATGGACAACAGTAAAGCACATACCTGTTAACACAGTCACAAACAAAGGCAAACATAAGATTATGGCAATCTGACGATGATATTTACGAAAAGCTCGGTTCATAATTTTCCTTGGATTATCACATTAATTTCTCAAAAAGAGAGATTTGTGGAAATGGGAAATGAGACGGGTCGCGTCCGTCGCGTTGCTTACTTGTTCAACCGTCCCGTCAGCCGACCGATTCCGTAGAACGCGATGACGGGAACCAGGAAAGCAAGACCAGTGAGCAAGGTACTCCATGTCAGGCTCAACGCGTGGGCCAAGGCATCGCCGGCGGCAGTGCCAGCCGTGCGAATGAGTGCCACCGTGATCCAGTAGAGCGATGGCGCGAGAATTTGCCCCCGTCGGCCTATTGTGAGCGTCATCGCCACCAGCGCCCCTACCACCACTGCGGCCCCTGGCGGCGTGAGATGCAGCCGAAAGGACGCGAAGTCGCCCGCGAGGGTGCCAAGGACACCAGCCAGCATCATACAGACCCAGTAGCTCGGTGTTACGCGGACGGTATCGCCCAAGGTAGTCACCGCATCAAAAAACCGGCGGTAGACCCAGACCGCGCAAACAAAGAGCGCAAGAACCATCGGTATGGAGACCGCGAAGTCGATGTGCCAATCATGGAACATATCCCCGACGTTGGTAGCCGCCGTGCGAACTGTGATGATGGCAAACCAGAACCACAGTGGTGTGGGTCGGCGGACAATTCGCTCGAGTAGGAGGATTAGAGCGAATAGCCCAGCCAGCCAGGGTAGTCCCCAGAGGTGTCCGAGGTGTAGTTCGTCTCCAACGAAGTCGCCAGTGTTGGTGCCGAAAACGCTAGCGGCACAAAGGCAAAACCAGTATCTCGAATCGATGCGGGGTAGAGAGCGCATGCAGTTTGAGCCATTACGTGTAATAGCTGCCTATATATATTGATGTGGCGTTGAGCCGACAATCGTGTAATTTGGGTTTAGATGGTACAGAGTAGAGCATATACTCTGTGGTTGATTTTGGCAGCCCCCATGAAGATCCCATCTATGTAACGTTCAAATCCCAAAATTTTTGGGAATACTAAGTTTACGTTTTTACGTGACATAAATAGATACTTTACAACCCTAGATAAATTGCAATCTCGATAGAGTTGGCATTTCTCCAGGGTTTTTTATATGCAATAGGTTTATTAGCGCAAAGTCTGTACAGTACCAAATAGCCTAATCCCAAGATTTCGATACGGGAAATGCGACTGCTCTTTGTACGGTTTACCCAATTGTTTGATAATTTTCGCTTGATTAAATTACTTAGTAGAGAGAAGCAATAAAGCTTCTGTACAAAAGTAGAGGTTGAGTAATTTTAAATGCTTGAAATCTCTCAATTGAATCACCTCTCAAACTTCGTTCAATTACCTTCAAATGAATTAGAAAGTTAAGGAGAAGACACAAATATGGCACTTATTCGTTGGGAACCATTTCGAGAAATAGAACTGCTACGTCGTCAAATGGATCAAATCTTCTCTGAAATGGCAGCAGCCGAGCGCGGTAATTCCGAGATTTCTCAATCGATTGAAGCGGCGTGGGTTCCTGCTGCTGAATTGCATGATAATGGTTCTTCTTTGCTATTGAGAGTCGAAATTCCAGGTGTAGAGGCTAAAGACCTGGATGTTCAAGTAACTCAGGAGGCAGTTTCAATTTCTGGTGAACATCGTTACCAAAAACGTTCCCAATCCAAAGGTAACGTTCGTTCCGAATTTCGCTATGGCAAATTCACTAGAGTAATACCTCTGCCGAACAAAGTTCAGAATCAACAAGTTCAGGCAGACTTGAAAGATGGGATTTTAAATCTGACTTTGCCCAAACTGGAGCAAGAACAGAACAAGGTATTCAAAGTGAATTTAGGTCAAGCTCAAGGAGCAACATCTGCCATCGAAGCTGGTAATGGTCAGGACTTACGCAATACTACATCCGAGCAAAGCATTCAAACTGTTTAATTGAGATATTTTTTAATCTCAAATAAATCAGAGTTTCTCTATCCTGTATCAAGCAAGTTATAAACCTCAGCTAAGTTGATTAGTTGGGGTTTTTGCCAGGGTAAATATTTGCTTTTGGATTTAGTAAGAGTTTGTACTCTGCACTCTTACTAAATCCCAATTGATCACCGACCACAATTAATGCTTATTTAGATTTCCTGTGCTTTCCAACTGACCAAGCCACTTCTCCCCCCTTCCTTTGTCCTGTCCTGGTAAACACAAAACCAGCGTCTTCAAACTTGGAACCGTACCTACAAACTGTAGAAGAAGACAATTTTAGTAAAGTCGCCAGTTCACGAGTGCTAAGTAGCCAACCATTTTTATAAGCTTCTTCCAATGCCCTCAAATGAGCAACTGGATCACTCGCCAAGAGAGGAAGCTGGCGGACAATCGCAGGAATCAGCCGTGTCACTAACCCTTCAATCACTTGCGAAAGTTGGCCGAACTGACTGGCGGTTAGTCCGGCGACTGTTAACTGAC
>CAZZZY010000619.1:0-4234 GCA_964658545.1 uncultured Acetobacteraceae bacterium
GTACTGAAACTGGGGCTACCTGTAGAGGTAGGGGTCTTAAACCCTTTTATTTACGGTAAAAAGGCACTCATAAAGAAAAAGAAAACGGTCTGACGCTGAGAATTTATTTATGGGAATTATCTTTTTACTTTTAAAAAAACTCTTGAATCGTAGAATCAACAGAATCTACCTACTGTTCGTGATAGTTTCGGCTCAATCCCCCATCTACGTAGAAGGTTGCGCCTGTGATGTAGTCGGCATCTGATGAAGCTAAAAAGGCAACTATGGGTGCGATATCTGTCGGCTTGCCTAAGCGACCCAAGGGAATGTTCTTCAGCAGCGCTCCCAATTTTTCTGGGTCGTTTAATAGTTTACTATTGATTGGTGTCTCAATTGCTCCTGGAGCTATGTTGTTAATTGTAATTCCCAGAGGGCCAAGCTCAACTGCTAGGTTACGCATCATCATCTTTATACCACCCTTGCTGACACAATAGGAAGTGAAGTGGGGGAATGCTATTTCCTCATGGGTAGAGCTAATATTGATGATTTTGCCAGTTCGCTTGGTTTCGATGAAGTGCTGTACTATCGCTTGAGTAGCGAAAAATGTGCCTTTGAGGTTGATATTCATGACTGCATCATAATCGGCTTCGGTGATGTTCCAGAAGTCAGCATTTCGACCGTCGATTCCAGCATTGTTTACGAGAATATCTAGCTTACCAAAGTGTTGAATACCCTGGTCTACAAGTTGGCGAATGTCGCTAATTACACTTAAATCAGCTTTAACAGTTAAGCCTTTGCATCCAACCGCTTCCACTTTAGACAGAGTTTCTTGAGCGCCTTCGGGATGAGAGCGGTAGTCTATTACAACATTTGCACCTTCCTCAGCAAGATGTACAGCAATAGCTTGACCTATTCCCCCACTGCTACCAGTGACTAAAGCTACCTTACCTTCTAGTTTCTTCATTGATTTTATCCTTCTAAAGTATTTTGATGTTTTTTAGATTTAATAAATGACTATCAATTAAATGCATATTGTGTTGTTACACGTCATCTATCTATCGGTTAAATGACCAGAATCTGCTGTATCAGCTTGGCTCAATCAAATTAACGATCGCTTTCACCAATACATCTGGATCTACTGGTTTAGAAATATGCATTTGAAATCCTGCTGCTAGGGCTTGCTGCTGATTCATTTCGCCTGCATAAGCCGTCAGAGCGATTGCTGGTACGTGTCCTCCTTGTTGGGGCGATCGCGCTCTCACTTCCCGCATCAGCATATAACCGTCTGTTTTGGGCATTCCAATATCACTAATTAAAACATCTGGTATCGACTCAGACAGTGCTTGTAATGCCTCTTGTGCTGAGGAGACGGCGGTTACTTCTACACCGTAGTCTTGCAAAATGAAGCTCACTAAGTCGCGGATATCTGGTTCATCGTCCACCACTAAAACTTGAGTGTCCGAAAGAAGCGAGGATTCAGGCTCACAAGCTAAAGACTCCTTTTCCTCATGGCGAACCTGTTCACTTCTCACCAAAAGCGGTAGCTCAACTTGCAAGGTTGTACCCAATCCTTCTCCAGGACTTTCGGCTTGAACTTTTCCGCCATGCATTTCTACAACTTTACGCACGATCGCTAATCCTAAACCTAATCCACCAAATATCCGTGTAGTTGTGCCATCAGCTTGGCGAAAGTAATCGAACACATAAGGCAAAAACTCTGGGTTAATTCCCTTACCAGTATCGCTGACTTGAATTTGAGCTTGGTTATCAGCTGCCATCAGTCGAATTTTTACCTGTCCTTCTGTTGGTGTAAATTTTACCGCATTGGAGAGCAGATTCCACACAACTTGCTGGAGCCGATTGGCATCGCCCATAACTTGTCCCAAGTTAGGATCAAATATAGTTTGAATTTGAATTGACTTAGCTTCTGCTGCTAGTCGCACTGTTTCTAGTGCTGCTTCAACCACCATTACCAAGCTCACTGGACAGACATTTAGGTTCAATTTTCCTTGGAGGATGCGAGACACATCCAGCAAATCTTCAATTAACTGGGTTTGCAACTTAGCGTTGCGTTCAATGGTTTCTAAGGCGCGGTTAGTGATTTTTTCATCAAACTTGCGAGTCCGCAGCACTTTCGACCATCCCAGAATGGGGTTGAGTGGGGTTCGTAGTTCATGGGAGAGAACCGCGAGAAACTCATCTTTTATTTTGTTGGCTATCTCTGCTTGTTTGCGTGCTTTCGTTTCGCATTCGAGGAGGCGATCGCATTCTTTTTCAGCCAATTTGCGATCAGTAATATCTAGTACAAAAGCAACCCCGTTATCTTTGGAGTCATTCAACATGGCTATCCCCAAAACAATTGGGACTCGCTTCCCGTTGCGGTGGATATACTCTTTCTCGTAAATTTTGGAAACTCCAGTGGCTTGTACCTCCAAAAGGGCGCGATCGTCTAAATGCTTATACTCAACAGGAGTTAATTCTCGCCAATTCATTCTACCTAAGTTGGCAAACTCATCACGAGTGTAGCCAGCTAGTTGGAGAAAGGCATCATTGGCATCAATAACGAAGCCATCCATAGCCCAAAAAGCCACCCCAATTAAGTTAGACTCAAACAAACGCCGAAATCGTGCTTCACTTTCGCGTAATGATTTTTCTGCCCGTTTGTGTTCGGTAATATCACGAGAAACAGTAATTACGCCTTTAATGCTTTGGTCAAAATTTCGTAATGGTGTCAGGATGTATTCATAATAATGCATCCCATCAGCAGTAACATATTGACACTCATCCTTGATTGGCTGCCCAGTTTTCATAACAGCCTGTCGTTGATTATCTACCTGTTCTACAAGGTCTATGGGTAAATCCAGTTCTTGCAAAGTTTTTCCGACAATATCGTGGGGCTTTAAACCTAGTATAGTAGCTCCATCACGACTGACATATTGATAGCGACCTCTATAATTAAAGATGTAAATGTGATCGACAGATGCGGTGAGGATAGCATTTAAGATATTTGCCTGTTCTTGCACTTGTGTTGTTAGTTCACAAGTACTTTCTTCTGCTTGCTTGCACACAGTAGTTTCCATACAAACGCCGATCATTCGCACCGCGTTTCCCTGCTCGTTATAGATAAATTTTCCCTTGGCAGAAATCCAATGTACACTTTGGTCTGAGCGAACTATACGAAATTCATCATTATAGTCAGTTTTTTGTGCCAAAGCGTGGCCGATCGCTTGCATTACAGATTGCTTATCTTGAGGATAAACGCATTTCTGAAACGTCTCATAAGGCCCATCAAAATTACTTGGAAGTAGACCAAAAAGCAGTTCGTAATTTTCAGACCAGATGACTTGATTGGTAACAATATTCCAATCCCACAAGCCCATCTGAGAAACATCTAGAGCTAGCCTCAGCCGTTCTTCACTCTCTCTTAGATTTACTTCTAAATGCTGTCTTTCTGCAATTTCTTGTTGGAGTTGTTGTAAAACTACTGCCATATCTGTTGGTAGATTTACAACTGTAGATATATCCTTTTGAATATGCGAATCTACAACTTGAGTATGAGTGTTTTCTCGTTCTACTGTTAGATGTCTTTTGAGTTTTATTAATTCCTCCTCAAGCGCTGCTTGCCTTTGTTGATAAGATATCTCTGATTGCTCTAACTCCGCTACACGCTGCCGTAGATATGTTAGTTCATCAGTGAATGGAAGGTTAGTTTGATCAACATTTGGCATCTTAATACACCGCTTATACTTAATAACACCGACTTGAAGAGTAGGCATCCCCTAGTCTTAGCAGTATGAATTTTTAAGCTAAAAAATGCAATCCATCAAAAGGCACATAAGAGGTTTAGCCAAAAGATATCCTCTGTGTGAGTTGGTGGCACTAAGAGGCTATTGATAAAATAAAAATTAAATTCTTGTAGAGTCTGTTAGGCGCATATTTCAATAGGACGTTCAATTAGCCTTTCTGTAACATCAGCTATCACTACCTGTAACTTATAATCAGAATTTGTCAGTCTTTTCTTATCTGGAAGAGTGAAAGTCCTGGATTTAGTATTTATTTTTGAGCTAATTCCACAGCGTTGAGTCGTGGGATTAGCTCAATATTTTTTAAATGAGAAAGCAAGTCCCCGTACTCCTATGGGGATTTTGCTCCGCAAAGCGTCTCCGGCTCCGCTCCTGAAGTCTAAATTCTGTATTCTTGTTTAACGAACTTTGGGGGTTTAAGTAAAGAGCTTCTATCAAGCAGCGCGTTTTGT
>CAZZZY010000620.1:0-2261 GCA_964658545.1 uncultured Acetobacteraceae bacterium
GTTGAGCTTTGCTTGGCGGACTGCGATCGCCGAAGGCGGGCGGGTACGCCATCGCTTTCAATTGCCAGCGCGGTTATCAGGTATTCGGCGTTCAGGTGGCGCGGTGGGTTTGACTGGCAACTGCGTTGCCTAAACGACGGCGGCGTTGCCGCGTCTCCTGCTTTGCCCCACAATAGTTATGCTTTGTTATTTTCTTTTTCTTATGAGAATGAGAATAGTTGAAATATTCTAAAACTTAGAATAGCTAATTTTATTCACTTTTTTATTTTTTCTGATTCTCATTATCATAAGAATTATTTAAGTAAATTAACTAATTGATGAGAGATATACTATCTCAATTCAATATATGGCTTGCAGCAATTAAGATTACTCAATCAAGATATAAAAACCCACAAAGCAGTTGTCACCTGCCTTGTAGGTATGTATACGTCTTGCAAAAAACGATACAAGCTAAAACTCATGCTACCAAAAAAGAACCTTAACAGGGATGATATTTTGGCAATTCTTGTAATGACCACATTTTTAGGATCATTTACACTTGCCATCATTGATCCATCCACTCGTGCATCTTTTGCAGATTTGTCCCAAATTACAATAAGTGCGTATTTGGGCTTTAGAGGTGGTAGAGGAGGTCAAGGGTAGATACTAGCCCACGGATGAAAAAATATAAATCCGTGGGGCTATGTAAATTAATTTACTCCATACGATTGTTTGACCATTATCAACTTCTAAAAAATTTTAGAAGTTTAGTTCTCAAAAAGGTTATACAACCTAGATTAATTGACCCCTTACCGCACTAGTAAGGGGTCAATTACTTATCCGAAAGTGGATTCTCGTCCTTCTTGTGGACGATCCTAATGGTGTAGCATGGGCGGACAATTTCGTTTAATGGATGTCAAATCGTTGTAGGCTGTGGATCGCAGGGTCAACAGTCTACTGATGAAAATCAACCGTCACGGACGCGCCAAAGTTCTCAGCCAGCAAGAGATACAACTAATTTTTAGTCATGGATTAGATAATGACCGCGATCGCGCTTTGTTCGGTGTCTGCCTGTTTAGTGCTTGTAGAATCCGTGAATGCTGTACGCTACAAACTCAAGACATTTACACACCCAAGGGTAACGTTAGACCGCAGTTTGTCATCAGAAAGTCAAACACTAAAGGGAAGCTGGCAACCAGGGCTATACCAGTGATTGAAGACTTGCGGCGGCTATTGGTTGAATACTACCCACAAAGAGGAGATGATTATCTGTTCCCAGGTCGCAGTAACGGACATATCAGCCATGACTCAGCAGCTAGAATACTGAAAACAGCTTGTCAGCAGGTAGATATTTTTGGAGTGAGTACCCATAGCTTCAGGCGTACCGCGCTCACCCAGATGAGTAACGCTGGCATCCCACTGAGAGTTATTCAGGAAATCTCAGGGCATCGGAACTTAGAACAGTTACAGAGATATCTAGAAGTGTCTGACGATCAGGTATTGGGAGCGGCGGCGGCGTTGGCGATGTTGTCACCTGTGGGGGAAAATGTCGGGAAATGGAGGTTAGACGACATCGGGGCAAAAGCTTCTACAGTAAAGCTTTCAGCCCAATAACCCCGTTTTAGCTTCTCCCTGCCTTAAAGCCTTCCCCACTGAGGAATTCTTCGTTTATCAGCAACAGAATTTTATCTGTGTCCTTGCCCTTGTTGGCATAGCTGGCAGGGTTACTGGGGTCTTTCTTGTTCTCCATGCCGAACTTAGCATTATGGCTGATTATTTCATCCTTGTGCTGTTCAATCCAATCGCGTACCAGCAAACCGTTACAGCCTGATAAATCCCTGAGTGCTTGGTTAGTCACAGCCAAGCGATCGCCCTCTCCAGTCGCCACAGTATCGTTGTAAAGACAGATACCTTGATAAGACCTACGAATTTTTTCTAAAGCTGCTAAGGTTGCTTTGCTTCCCCAAACCTCAGCATCGCTCTTGGCTTGCCAGTCAATCTCTTCCTTTGGTGGTGCTACTTTGGCAGGTGTGGCAATGGTAGCAGGTGCGCTCAATGCTCCCCCAAGAGTTAACTTACTTACCGTCTCAATAACTTTCTTTTCCAGCCAAGAATCTAACTCTGTGACATTGAGGGTAACTGTTTGGGGTTGCTGCGATGTGGTTTCCATTGCATCTTTCTCCTGTTGTAGTTGGTTATTAGCGGTTTCTAACTGGTTATTAGTTTCTTGTAGCTGTCTAACTTGTGCTTCTAACTGGTTATTAGTTTCCTGTAACTGTTTA